>JAHEXO010000131.1 GCA_023252065.1 Nocardioides sp.
GCCGCGGTGTGGGCGGGACTCGACGAGGTCGGACGCCACCGCGTGACCGCACGAGCGGTTCTCAAGACAGCGCATCCTTCAGCGGTGCTGACCCACGTGTCCGCCGTGGTCGAGCACGGTGCTCCGGTCTGGGATGTCGCCCTCACGGGGATACATCTGACTCGGACGGACGGCAGACCAGGCCGGCGCGAGGCAGGTGTGGTGCACCACCGGGGAGGTCTGGACGAGACGGACGTCCAGGTGGCCAACGGGATCCCTGTCTCGCGCGCTGGCAGAAGCGCGCTCGAGCTCACGACGATGGCCGGCGTCGAGTCCTCGTTGGTCTCCATCAACTGGTTGCTCGGCCGGTCCGCGACAACCAAGCCGGAGCTGGAGCATCTGCTGGAGGCGTTCCGGCACTGGCCGGGGAGTCTGCGCAGCGATCTGGTCGTCCGTCTCGCGGACGGTCGTTGTGCCTGGCCGGGTGAGGCGCGTACCGGCCACCTCCTCTGGCGGGAACACGTGCCGGCGGCCGAGCCGCAGTACGAGATCCGGGACGGGTGGGGCAACGTGATCGGGATCGCCGACTTCGCGTGGCCCAGGCTCGGGGTCTTCCTGGAGTTCGACGGCCGGATCAAGTACGAACGGCTCCGCCGGGAGGGCGAGACCCTTGACGAGGTCATCCTCCGCGAGAAGCGTCGCGAAGAGCTGATCTGCCAGCGGACCGGCTGGGTCTGCATCCGGATCACCTGGGAGGACCTCGGTCGCCCGACCACGACTGCGAGGCGGATCCGCGCGATCCTCGAGAGCCGGCGTACGGCAGCGGGCTGAGGCTTGGGGTGGGGCCCCGGTCCACACTGGTCTGATGAGGCAGGTCAGCCGGCGGTCGGTCGCCATGTTCGGCGCCGGGGCGCTCGTGGCCGGCTGCAGCAAGGGAGCCGACACGACCGCCCCGTCGGGGCACGGCCTGCCCTCCGCCAGTCCAACAACCCCGAGACCTTCGGGCACGGCACCGAACGACCCGCTGCCGGCGGTCCACCGCTGGCATCCCGATCCGAACGACCTCGCACCGCTCTGCAAGCTCGTCGCGGTACGCCGCCTCGAGCGGGCCGGCAACGGGCCGGGGCGTGCCTTGCAGGTCGTCGATGCCGAGTACGGCGGTCTGCTCACCGACAGCGCGAGCGTCCTGGTCGTGACGCGCTCGTGGGTACGCCGTGCGGGTGGAGTGGTCGCCGGCGGCCACACCTACGACGTGCGGCTGAGCCAGTACGCCTCGACCTGGCGGGTCACCGCTGTCCACCCGTCGCACCCCGGGGCGGCCGCGCTGCGGCTCAGCCGTGCTGCCCGACTGGTCCTGGCCAGCAACGCGATCACCCTGCCACCGGCGGGACGGGCGGACGTCCGCTCGGGCCGGATCCACGACTCAGTGCTCCGCGCGATGCTGCAGATGGCCGCGTCGTACCGGATCGACGTCAGCGTCGTCCGCTCCGGGCATCCGCTGCACGTCTTCGGCACCGATCGGCTCAGCGACCACCCGCAGGGCCGCGCCTTCGACACCTGGGCGATCGACGGGAAGTCCGTCGTCGATGCCGGTACGCCGCGCACCCTCATCGAGGACTACATGCGCGCGGCTGCCGCCGCGGGCTCGTACAACGTCGGAGGTCCCTACCTGCTCGGGGCAGCCCCCCAGTGGTTCAGCGACGCGACCCATCACGATCACGTGCACGCAGGGTTCACGACCTGACCGGGGCGCGACTTGGTGGCCCAGTTCGCATCTTGTGGTGGTAGATCGGGGCCACCAAGTGGCGAGTTCCCCGCCTGAGCGGGGAATTCGACAGGGGGCGCGAGCCGGCTCTCAGGCGGTGTGGTGCACCTCCTGCAGCTCGTACACCGGCGTCTCCAGCCCCTCGAACCTCGCCTTGAGCTGGAGCGCCAGGTAGAGCGAGTAGTGGCGCGACTGGTGGAGGTTGCCGCCGTGCATCCACAGGTGCGGCACCTGCGTCGGCTTCCACATGTTGCGCAGCTCGCCCTCCCACGGCCCGGGGTCCTTGGTCGTGTCGGAGCCGAGCCCCCAGCACTTCCCCAGCCGGTCGGCGGTCTCCTGGTCGATCAGGTCGGCGACCCAGCCGTTCATGGAGTTGTAGCCGGTGGCGAACACGACCAGGTCGGCCGGCAGCTCGGTGCCGTCGTCGAGGACCACGGCGTCCTCGGTGAGGTGGTCGATCTGCCCGTGGACCAGCTTCACGTCGCCGTTCGCCACGAGATCGGCGGCCCCGACGTCGATGTAGTAGCCCGAGCCGCGACGGAGGTACTTCATGAACAGCCCCGAGCCGTCGTCACCCCAGTCGTGCCAGAAGCCGGCCTGCTCGAGCCGCTCGTAGAAGTCCTTGTCGCGCTCCGCCATCGCCTCGTAGGCCGGGATCTGGAAGGTGTGCAGGATCCGGTAGGGCAACGACGCGAAGATCAGGTCGGCCTTCTCCGTCGTCACCCCCGCGGCCAGCGCCCGCTCGGAGTAGAGGTCACCCAGCCCGATGTCCATCAGGGTGTCGCTCCGGACGATGTGCGTCGACGACCGCTGGACCATCGTCACGTCGACGTCGTTCTCCCAGAGCGCGCCGCAGATGTCGAACGACGAGTTGTTGCTGCCGATCACCACCGCCCTCTTCCCGCGGTAGGCGTCCGGCCCCGGGTGGGCCGAGGAGTGGTGGACGTCGCCACGGAAGACGTCCGTGCCGGCCACGTCGGGGAGCCGCGGCTTGCCGGACATCCCGGTGGCGAAGACGAGCTCCTTGGGCCGCAGCGTCAGCGAGCGTCCCTCCCGCTCGACGACGACGGTCCACTCCTGCTTCTCCTCCGACCACGACGCCGAGACCGCGCGGGTGCTCTACCAGTAGGGCACCTCCATCACCCGGGTGTAGAACTCCAGCCAGTCGCCGATCTTGTCCTTGGGCGAGAAGACCGGCCAGTTGTCCGGGAACTTCAGGTAGGGCAGGTGGTCGTACCAGACCGGGTCGTGCAGGCACAGCGACTTGTAGCGCTGCCGCCACTGGTCGCCGGGTCGCTCGTGCTTGTCGATGACGAGGCTCGGTACGCCGAGCTGCCGCAGGCGCGAGCCGAGCGCGATGCCGCCCTGTCCCCCGCCGATCACCAGGACGTGCGGCTGGAGCGTACTGCCGAGGCTCTCGGCCTCCTCCAGCTGTCGCTCCTGCCAAGTCGTGCGGGACCTGGTCGCGCCGTGCTCGGCGCCCATCGGCCGGTGCGTGCCCCGCGGCTCCTCGTACCCCTTGAGCTCGTAGAGCGCGGTCAGCAGCGTGAAGGCGCGATCCTCGCCGTCCTCCTGCACGAGCCGGAGCAGGCCGTTGCTGCGCCCGACCCCGGTCTCGAAGCCGATCCAGGCCGTCACGACACCGTCCGCCTCGTCGGGTGGCTCGGTGGTCGCGAACGCGGTGGCCCCGGTCGTGGCAGCCGTCGCCGTCACCAGGTCGGCGACGCCCTGCCGTCCCTCCACCGTCTTGAGGTTCCAGGTGAACGCCACGAGGTCGCGCCAGTAGGAGTCGGTGGCGAACAACGCGCCCGCAGCCGCCCCGTCCTGGGCGTCCAGGGCGCTCTGGAACCCATCCAGCCAAGCGTCCACCCGGCCCTGCGGCGAACCGGCGGTGGTCGTGCTCTGCTCACGTTCCGGAGCCTGGGTCATCGGTCGTCTCCTTCGCCTACGCTGGTGTGACCGAGCACACACCCCGGCACCCCGGCCGGGACAGGGTTGCGAGACGTTGCAACGCCGCCCCCGCTCGGGGAGGGACCATGCCGACCGACGAGCAGGCGCTACGCCGTACCCGTGAGGCGGTGCTGAGCGGCGCCCGGGCTCCCGAGCCCCCGCGCGACGCCATCGCCGCCTCGTGGCGCCGGGTGTCCGCCGTGGGCCTCGACCCCGGGTCGGGTGCCGACATCCCGCCCCTGGGGACCGCCGAGATCGCCCGACGACGGCGCGAGAGCGGCCTGTCCGACGTCATCGGTTCGCTCACCGAGTCGCTCCGGTCGGTCATCGACGCCGGTCAGCTGGTCGTCGTCGCCGACGCCGACGGCTGGGTGCTGTGGCGCGAGGGCGGTCACGCCGTACGGCGCCTGGCCGACGGCCTGGGCTTCGTGGGCGGCTCCGCGTGGACCGAGGGAAACGTCGGCACCAACGCGATCGGGACCGCCCTCGTGCTCGGGGAGAGCGTCCGGGTGCAGGGCCCCGAGCACTTCGTGGACTCGCACACCCGCTGGGGGTGTGCGGCCGCCCCGCTGACCGACCCCTGGTCCGGACGGACCCTGGGCGTGCTCGACGTGAGCGGACCGTCGCGCGGCATGCATCCGGCCGAGCTGGCCCTGGTCACGACGGTCGCGCGGCTCACCTCGATGGAGATCGTGGCGCGACGGCGAGCCGAGCTCGACGTCCTGCGGGCCCACGCCGCCCCTGTGCTGGCCCGGCTGTCCGGCGACGCCCTCGCCGTCGATGTGTTCGGCCACGTCGCGGCCGCGATCGGCTCGCGGGCTCCCGAGCGCGTCGCCCTCCCGGACGACCTCGCCGGTGGCTCCACGTGGCTGCCGACCCTCGGCCCGGTGCTCGTCGAGCCGCTCGCCGGCGGCTGGCTGCTGCGCCTCGACGGCGGCGAGCCGACTCCTGCCGCTGCTGCGGTCGTGCTCGACCTCGCCGCGGAGCCGACCCTGCGCGTGACCGGGGCCGGCGGCGGGTGGTCGCGACGGGTCTCGCGCCGTCACGCCGAGATCCTCCTGGCCCTCGCCCAGGCCGGACCCCAGGGGCGCACGGCCGCTGACCTGGCCGACGACCTGTTCGACGACCGCACCCGGGTCGTGACCGTACGGGCCGAGATGTCGCGCTTGCGCCGCCTGGCGGGGTCGGTGCTGCAGTCCCACCCCTACCGGTTCGGTCCCGGCGTCGGCGTCAGCGTCGTCCTTCCCGACGACCCGGCCGCGGCGCTCCCCGGATCCAGCGCGCCCGTCGTACGCCGGTCCCGACGGCCCCGCTGAGCGTCGCCGGGTGCCCGCTGCGGCCGGCCCCTGCATGGCAGAGCGAACCCCGGGTACGTCCTCGGTCTGCCGCGCCGTCGAGAGCGTGGCCCGGTGCAAGGAGCGGCACCGGGACGGCCAGGGAGGGAGACACGACTGTGGCACACGGTCAGACACAGGGTGACGGGGGTCTGTTGCGGACTCTGGTCACCGGAGCCAAGGACATTCCGAAGAACGCGTCGTGGCTGGCAGGCAAGGCCCTGCCCCACGAGTCGTCCACCAACGGCAGCAACGGCACCTCGCAGCACGAGGGGGGGTGACCCGCCGCGCCGCCGACGCGATCCGCGACGTCATGCCCGGACCGGACTCCGTCGAGGCGCGCCTGAACCGGGCCCGCGACGGTGCCGACAGGGCCCAGGAGTCCGAGAACGACGCGGTCCAGGCCGCCGAGCGCGCCCACGACCTCGTCGAGCGCGTCGACGTGGTCGAGGCAGAGGAGAGGCGGCGTCTCGAGGAGGTCCGCGCGCAGCAGTCCTCCGAGGTCGACCGCCAGGTCTCCGACGCCCAGCGCGAGGCCGACGAGCACGTGGCGCAGGTACGCCGCGAGGTCGAGGAGCAGGCAGCTCGGGTGCTCCAGAAGGAGCAGGAGGTCTCCGCGAAGCGCGAGGGGGCCGCCCTGGCCGAGGCCGAGCGCGCGCAGCAGGAGGCGCACGAGCGGTTCACCGAGGCCACCGAGCGCCTCGCCCGGGCTCGTGAGCTGGCCGACGAGGCCGCTGCCCTCGCCCAGGACGCCGCCGAGCGCGCCCGGCAGGACGCCGAGCGGATCAGCGCGGTGGCCCGCGCGGGTCGGCAGCAGGCCGACGCGGCCGTGACCCAGGCCGTGCAGCTGCGGGAGCGGACCGAGGAGGAGGCCGCCCAGGTGACCCGCAAGGTCAACCGCCCGGCCGCCCGACCGGCCGCTCGCAAGCAGCGCGCGAGCACCCGCACCAGCACGCGAGCGAGCACCCGCACGAAGCGTCCGAGCACCCTGGCGACGATGTCCAAGAGCGACCTGCTGCACCTCGCTCAGGAGCGCGACGTGCCTGGCCGCTCCGCCATGTCCAAGAAGCAGCTGGTGACGGCATTGGAGAAGAAGCAATGAGGATGTGGGACGCACTCGGGTCCATCCGGCAGGCGGCGACGCCCGCGCCGGTCACGCCCCTCGAGCGAGCAACCCGGGCGCTGCCGGTGCCCTCGGCCGGCCGGGTCGTGCGGTCCGGCGTGGCGGCGGGGGCGACCGTGGTGGCGCTGTCCGCCGCGAGCGCGGTGGCCAGCGCCGTCCGGCGCCGCGTCGGGGACTCGTGAGGCGCCTCGGCGCCCTCGGCGCGCTGGCCGTGGGCTACGTCCTGGGCACCCGGGCGGGGAGGGAACGCTATGACCAGATTCGGCAGGCGGCGAGCAAGGCGGCGGAGCACCTCGAGAGCTACGGCTCGACGGGCACCCTGGCGACGACGATCGGACGTGGCCGGGACGGGGACCGCGCTGGCACCCGACGCAGCGGCTGACCTCACCGAGGGAGTGCTGGTCGAGACCCACCTGCTGGCCCGCGTCGCCGGCATCCGGCTGCTGCGGGTCGACGGCATCGTGGCTCTCACGC
>JAHEXO010000132.1 GCA_023252065.1 Nocardioides sp.
GCGCTACGTCCCGGTCGACCCGGCGATGGTCCAGTCCCACGTCGTCGGGCCGCTCAGCCAGCAGGGCGCCGAGCTGCTCAACGAGTCCTCGGAGTCGGCTCTGGCGTTCGGACAGCTGTCGCAGGCCTGGCGCCGTTCGCCGACGGCCTCTCGCGGCCCGATCTCGGAGTTCCGCGACGCCGCCATCGGCACCTTCATCGCAGGCGCCGTCGCCGAGGCCGAGTTCGAGCTGCTCACCGCACAGCCACAGGCAGACCGCGACCGGCAACGTGCCAGCCTCAAGGCCGAGCTCGAGCGCGACAGCGCGGCCCTCGACCGTGGGGTGAAGATGCGCACCCTCTACCAGCACAGCGCCCGCCGGAACACGCCCACCCGCGAGTACGTCGCCGAGGTGAGCGCCCTGGGCGCCGAGGTGCGCACCCTCGACGAGTTCTTCAACCGGATGATCGTGGTCGACCGCCGGCTGGCGATCATCCCGGGCAACCCCGACCTGTCGGTCGCGATGGCGGTGCGCGAGCCCGGGCTGGTGGCCTACCTCGCCGACGTCTTCGAGCGGGCCTGGGAGCGGGCCCGCCCCTTCACCAACAGCGAGCGCTCGATGATGAACGACATCGCCCGCGAGCAGCGGGCGATGACGATCCGGATGCTGATCGAGGGCCACTCCGACCCGGTCAGCGCCAAGCGCCTCGGGGTGAGCGCCCGGACCTTCGCCGGCTACGTCGCGGACCTGAAGTCGGAGTACGACGCCGAGACCCGCTTCCAGCTCGGCTACACGATGGGGCAGATGGGCGTCTCCGGCCTCGAGTCCGACTGAGCCCGTCGGCGGTCTCGTCCCCGGAAGCGAAGAACGGGGGGACGGAGCGAGTCCGTCCCCCCGTACCGACTCGAGTCCGGCCAGGTGGTCTGAGCCGGCAGGCCCGTGTGGGGAACGGACGCCGACGTCCTCGAGTCGTCGTGGTCAGTGGTGAGGCGTTGGTGCAGCGAAGCAGGTCGGGCAGTACCAGCTGGTGTCCGCGTGAGCGGGCGCCGCGATGCCGAACGTGCCCAGGCTCATCACCGCGGTGATGGCCAGCAGGCCGATCGTGCGCATCTTGTTCATGAGTTCCACGTCCTCCCTGTGGGGTGTTGTTCACCCTTACCCATTGTCGGGGAGGTCGCTGCAGCATGGCTCAGTAGCGGTGGCTCAGAAACTTGCAATGCACATTCCTGCAGTGCCCGAGCGTGGCAAGCCACCGCTGCACGGATCCGACCATACGCCTGGGGCCCCGTCGTTGTCTGCGACGAGGCCCGCCGGCGTACTGGCGGAGGCGGCGGGATTTGAACCCGCGAGAGGGATTAACCTCAACCCGCTTAGCAGGCGGGCGCCATAAACCGGGCTAGGCGACGCCTCCCCGACAGCGAGCACAGGCTACAAGGCCCGCGCCGCACGCTCCGAATCAGGCCGGGTCGTCCGCTCGGCCCGCTGAGTCGGGGTCGTCGCTGTGCGCATCGCGCAGCCGGCGGCGTACGTCGACGGCGACGGCGTCGGGATCGGCGGCCAGCGCGGCCATGGGCAGTCGGGTCGCCCGACCGTCGCGCAGCTGCAGCACCAGGCACGGCTCGCCGCTGGGGCTGCTCGCGGCCAGCTCGGTGACGTCGGCCCACCGCGAGGAGGTGGCTCCGATCCCGCCGAGCAGCCGCACGACGTACCCCTCGGAGGTCAGGCGCAGGGCCCAGGCGACGCGCAGCAGCCACCAGGCCCAGACGCCCACGAGCACGAGCCCGATCACGGCGACGGTCCCGGCCGGCGCCCATCCGCCCCCCACCAGCAGGCCGACCACGGTGGCCAGGAGCACGAGGATCGCCAGGGTGACCAGGCTGCGCCCCACCAGGCGGGCGCCCAGGGCGGTTGCCAGGCGGTACGACGAGGGGGCGGACGAGTCGGGCACGGGACGATTCAACTGAAACCGTTGCCGGATCGGCCAATCCCCACGGTTCCCGACCTTGCCCAGTCGGGCACGAAGGGTGGACAGTGGTCAGCAACCGCCCGCCCCCCACGCCGGCGGGTCCCGGCCCCACCTGGGAGGTCCCATGGCGGCAACGACCGGCACCCTTCAGGAGCTTCTGCGGCCTCAGCACGGTCAGGACAACATCGACGCCTGGCGTTGGTCGGTCCGTCGCCAGCTCGTTCCGGTCCGCGACCGCCTCGCCCACGAGCCGCCCAGCCGCCGCGAGGCGTGGCTGTCGGCGCGCGCCGCCCGCGCGCTGCGGGAGCGCGACACGTTGCTGGCCAGGCTCAACCGGCTCGCCTCGCAGGTGTTGGTGGCCCACGACGTCGAGCGCGTGCGCTCCGACCTGAGCCGGCTGCTGGGCGACATCGACCGTCACGCCCAGCGGATGAGCGACCTGGCCTACGACGAGGTGGAGCTCGAGATCGGCGGCTCGGAGTGACGATCTCCTAGACTCGGCGCCGCGTGCGGCGACCGGGCCTGCCCGGCCGCGCGCTCGGAGGGGTGCCGGAGTGGCCGATCGGAACCGCCTTGAAAGCGGTCGCTGGCAGAGATGTCAGCCGCGGGTTCGAATCCCGCCCCCTCTGCCCATTGTGATGTCTCAGGACATCCCGGACGCCTGGACCTGCAGATGTGGGTTCGGGCGTTTGTCATTTGGGGGTCTGTGGTTGGTAGTCCCGTGCTGGGTTGATGGTGAGTTCGCGTAGGAGTTCGCCGGTGGCTGCGTTGACGACTCTGACGTCGAGGTCGTGGACGAGCAGGATGACGTGGGTTCGGGTGTGGGTTCGCCCGACGCCGATGTGGCGGAGTTTGCCGGCCACGCGCAGGGTGACGGTGCCGGACTTGTCGATGGTGTCGAAGCGGAGGCGGTCGTGGGTGTCGGTGGTGCGGTCGGCGGTCGGGGTGGCTTTGGGGCGGGCGGCGTAGACGGTGGCGGGGGTGGCCCGGTGTGGCAGCGACCGGTGGGGTCGGTGGTGGTTGTAGGCCTCGACGAAGGTGTCGAGGAGTTCTTGTAGCGCCTCGATGTGGTCGGCTGGTGGGGTTGGGCGCGCAGCCATCTCTTCATCGTCTGTTGGAAGCGTTCGACCTTGCCGCAGGTGGTGGGGTGGTTCGGTCGGGAGTTCTTCTGGGTGATGTGCAAGCGGCGCAGCTCGTGTTCGAGGTGGTTGCGGCCGCCGCGGCCCCCGGAGTAGCGGGTGGTGTAGACCATGCCGTTGTCGGTGAGGGTGGATGCCGGGTATCCGTGCAGGTCACAGGCCTGCCGGAAGGTAGCCAGCACGATCGGACCGGTGATGCGTGGATGGGCGGACACGTCCAAGGCAAGGCGGGCGTGGTCATCGAGCCAGGTGATGATCTCGGTGTCGGCTCCGCGGGTGCCGTCGGGCAGCGTGAGTGGGTAGTGGGTGAAGTCGGACTGCCAGCACTCGTTGGGCATCGCGGCCTGGAAGCGGATGTAGGAGGACTTCGGCCGTTTGGATGGCTCGGGGGTGACCGCACCGGCCCGGTCCAGGATCCGATGAATGGTGGACCGCGACACGGTGGTCTGGTGGTGCTGGGTCAGGTGCCATTCGATGGTCTCTGCACCGGCGTCCAGGCCGGCCTCGGTCAGCTGCTTGCGCAGTGCCAGCACCACCGCGACGGTCGCGTCTGCAGTGGCTTGGGGCGAGGTGTGGGGGCGGCGTGAGCGTGGTTCGAAAGCCGCTTCGCCCTCGGCTCGGTAGCGGGCCAACAGCTCATAGACCCAGGATCGGGACACCCCGTAGGCCTCTACGACCTCGGCGACCCGACGCTTCTCAACGGTGACAGCGGTGATGACCAGGCGCGCTTTCGACACCCACGACCCTCGGACCAACGTCCGCCATGTCCTGGGACATCAGTCCGGTATGTCGTGAGACATGTGTCCGGGATGTCCTGAACCAGCACACTGTCAGCCCGACCACCTCACTGCACCGGCTCCGTCCTCGTGACGTGGCCGTCTGCGTCTCGCCGACTAGGTTGCTGACGTGGGCGAGCCGACGACCGATGCGCGCGGCGAGCTGCGTGCCGACTGCTCGCGCTGCTTCGCGCTGTGCTGCGTGGCGTCGGAGCTCACCCGGTAGGCCGACTTCGCGATCGACAAGCCGGCCGGGGTGCCGTGCCTCCACCTGGCCGACGACCACCGGTGCTCGATCCACGACCGGCTCATCCCGTCCGGGTTTCCGGGGTGTGTGGCGTTCGACTGCTTCGGGGCAGGTCAGCGGCTCGCCCAGGAGACCTTCGGGGGCCGCGACTGGCGGACCCATCCGGACGTCACCGCGCCGATGATGGCGGCGTTCCCGGTGCTGCGCGGCCTCCACGAGCTGCTCTGGTACGTCCACGAGGCGCTCACGTGGCCGGGCGCCGACGTACCGGCTCTCCGGGCGGCGCTCGACGGCGTGTCGGCCGCCGCCGGCCGACCTCCCGACGAGCTGCTCGACACGGACGTCGCTGCGCTGCAGGCCACGGTGGCTGCGCTCCTGCGTACGGCGAGTGCGACCCGCCGGGAGGGCCTGGACGGCCCGGACCGGGCCGGGGCCGATCTCGCCGGTGCCGACCTCCGCGGCCAGGACCTGCGTGGAGCCTGCTTCCGGGGCGCCCTGCTGATCGGAGCGGACCTCCGTGGGGTCGACCTGTCCCTCGCCGATCTGCTGGGCGCCGACCTGCGCGGCGCCGACCTGCGCGGCGCGCGCTTGGAGGGCGCACTGTTCCTCACGCGAAGGCAGCTCGGCTCGGCCCGGGGCGATGCGACGACGACGGTCCCGGCCGTGCTGGAGGGACCGGCGCACTGGGGCTGATGCCGTCGGGTGTCAGGATGGAGGCGACCGGAGGAGGCGCAGTGGCTCATGAGCACGGGATCGGCGCGGACGCCGACCGCCGCCTGCTCGGGTGGGCGCTCGCGCTGATCCTGGCCTTCATGCTCGGCGAGGTCGTGGTCGGCTTCGTGATCGGCTCGCTGGCGCTCCTGGCCGACGCCGGGCACATGCTCACCGACGCCGCCGCCATCGGGCTCGCGCTGCTGGCGATGCGACTGGCGGCCCGGCCGGCAGCCGGCGCCTACACCTACGGGCTCAAGCGCGCCGAGATCCTCTCCGCTCAGGTCAACGGCATCACGTTGGCAGTGCTTGCCGTGGTCTTCGTCATCGAGGCCGTACGCCGCCTCCTGCACCCGCCGGAGGTCCCCGGCGGCACGGTGGCAGTGGTGGCTGCGATCGGGATCGCGGTCAACCTGGCGGCAGCCCGCCTGCTGGCCCGGGCCGAGCGCCGTAGCCTCAACATCCAGGGCGCCTACTGGCACATCGTCACCGACCTCGCCGCCTTTGCGGCGACGCTGGTCGCAGGCCTGGTGATCGTGGTCACCGGCTGGTACCAGGCAGATGCCGTCGCGGCGCTCTTCGTCGCCGCGCTGATGGCCGTGGCGGCGTACCGCCTCCTGCGCGACAGCGCCCGGATCTTCCTCGAGGCCTCCCCGCGCGGGATCGACCCGGCCGCCGTGGAGGCCGCAGTCCGGGGGCTCGACGGAGTCACCGGCGCCCACGAGCTGCACGTGTGGGAGGTGACCTCCGGCTTCCCTGCGTTGTCGGCACACGTCCTGGTCGACACCACGGCCGACTGCCACGAACGACGGGTGGCGATCGAGACGCTGCTCGGGGAACAGTTCGCGATCGACCACACCACGCTCCAGGTCGACCACCACGACGAGGTGCTCCCGACCTCCGCCCTGGGCCGGCGGCTCCACCCCGGGTCGGACCACCCCGCTCACTGAGACCTCCCGGCCCCACCCTCTCCGTCTTGGCCACACCGCCTGCCCTGTCGTGGTGGCGGTCGCTGCGGTAGTCCGTGACAAACGTCAGTCGACCCGCCGCCTGACCCACCTGACGATCGTCACGGACTACCGGGGCAACCCCTCGGGAGTGTGGGGGTTGGCCAGGTCAGCGGGTGGCGGCCACCAGCTCGGCGATCTGCACGGCGTTGAGCGCGGCGCCCTTGCGCAGGTTGTCGTTGCTGACGAACAGCACGAGCCCCCGGCCGTCCGGGACTCCGGGGTCCTGCCGGAGCCGCCCGACGTACGACGGGTCGCGGCCGGCAGCCTCGAGCGGGTTCGGGATCTCGGACAGCTCCACCCCGGGTGCGCGGGCGAGCAGCTCGGTCGCCCGGGCGACGGAGAGCGGCCGGGCGAACTCGGCGTTGATCGAGAGGCTGTGGCCGGTGAACACCGGCACCCGGACGCAGGTGCCGGAGACCAGCAGGTCGGGGAGGCCGAGGATCTTGCGCGACTCGTTGCGGAGCTTCTTCTCCTCGTCCGTCTCCCCCTCGCCGTCGTCGACGATGGAGCCGGCCAGCGGGATGACGTTGTGGGCGATGGTGCGGGCGTAGGTCACCGGCTCGGGGAACGCGACGGCCGAGCCGTCGTAGGCCAGCTCGCGGGCCTTGTCACCGGCCGCCGCCACCTGCTCGGCGAGCTCGTCGACGCCGACGAGGCCGCTCCCGGAGACAGCCTGGTACGTCGAGACGACCAGGCGGGTGAGCCCGGCGGCGTCGGCCAGCGGCTTGAGTACCGGCATCGCGGCCATGGTGGTGCAGTTGGGGTTGGCGATGATCCCCTTGCGG
>JAHEXO010000133.1 GCA_023252065.1 Nocardioides sp.
CCAGGCATGCCGAGGGTCATGATCGTGTCGAACATGCTGCCGAACCCGTAGGCCGAAGGCTTCTCCGGCAGGCGGAAACGGTTGACCGAGTCGTAGCGCACGTTGACCGACTGGGCAGCGGCGATGGTGTTGTACCAGCCCGCGCGCAGCAAGGCCGAATGCGGGGCGTCGACGCCCTTGCTGGTCTGGGAGCTGTTGGCGTCGGTGGCGAACACGACTGGCAGCCTGTGCCGGTCGACCGCCACCGCCCGGATGCCGGCGTTGATCGCCTGCGCCTGGCGGCCACGCAACGCGTCGGTGCCGCGGTCGTTGCCGCTGTTGAGGTGGGCGCTGACGAAGTAGAACGACTGGCCGGAGGCGAGGTCCTTGAACCGGGCGTACGCCGCCACATGGCGGTGCTGCGGGTCGGGCAGCCAGAGGTAGCAGGACGCCCGGGACTGCGGGAAGGAGCTGGTCATCCGCACCTGGGAGGCGTCGTAGAGGATCCGGGTGTCCTGGGCGGCGCTGTGGAAGTACGCCGTCCTGCGGGTGAGGCGGTAGCTGCCGACCCCGGTCCGATGGAGAGCCGCCCGGAGCCCGATGCCGCCGTCCTGGCTGGTCCACATTCCCGGCATGAGCTCCTGGACGCCGACCACGGCGGGATGCGCTCGGGCGATCCTTCTCGCGACGAGGCGCTGCCGACGCCACCACGGATGACCCGGCACGTCGCTGGACCGCACGCGCACGTTGTACTCGGCGTACCGGAGCCGGGTGCCGGTCATCGTCGACCGGTGGCCGGCGATCGTGGTGTGCCGCAGGGAGGGGTAGCGCCGCACCACGGAGCCGGAGCCGCTGGTGTTGACGGCGGCGATGCGGAAGAAGAGGCGACGACCGGTGCGGAGCCCGGCGCCGGCAGCGGCGGTCTGGGACGGCGTCAGCGTCAGCGAGCGCCGACTCCCGTCCTTGACGACGAACGTCGTGCTGTGGCGCCCGACGCTGGGCGTGGTGCGCGAGCCGAACGGCGTCAGGGCGGTCGTGATCCGGTAGAGGTCGGTGTAGCGGCCCGTGGTCTGCCACGTGATCGTGGTCTCGCCGGGTCTGGGGCCTCTCACCCCCTTCACGCGGGTGATGGCGTCGGGGGTGGCCAGCTTCGCGACGCCGGCGTCGGCGTGAGGGGCAGTGCTGACGAGGGTGGGCACAGCAAGGAGGGTCGCAGTCAAGAGGGCGATCGTCCTGGCCGCTGGGGGGAGGCGGCGCATGGCGGAGGTCCTTTCGTCCGGCGGAGACGGTACACCCGTACAGGTGGTGTGGCCCAGATCACAGTTCCTCGGGCGTGCCGCGGTCGCCGTCGCGGAGCGCCGCTCCGCAGGTGCTCTACGCTGTCCGGCCATGGGCGGATCAGGAGTGGATCCAGCCCGGGTGGCAGCGCTCAATAAGCGCGAGGACGACGCCTTCGTGGCGAGGCGTCCGCGCAGCCAGGAGCTGTGGGCCTCCGGGCAGGCGGTGATGCCGAACGGCGTCCCGATGAGCTGGCTACGCACGTCGTACGACCATCCGCCGCTGTTCGTCGAGTCAGCCGCGGGATCGCGGATCCGCGACGTAGACGGCCACGAGTACGCCGACTTCAACATCGCCGACATGTCCATGTTCACCGGCTACGGTCCGGCGCCGGTGGTCGAGGCCGTGAGCCGGCAGGTGGGCCTGGGATCGCAGTACCTGCTGCCGACCGAGGACTCGATCTGGGTCGCCGGCGAGCTGGCCCGGCGCTACCGGCTCCCGCTGTGGCAGTTCACGCTGGCCGCGACGAGCGCCAACACCGAGGTGATCAGGATCGCCCGGTCCTCGACCGGCCGCGAGAAGGTGCTGTTCTTCGACGGCAAGTACCACGGCCACTTCGACGACGTCCTGGTCGAGCTCGAGGACGGCCGGCTGGTGCCGGAGGAGGGCGGCCTCCCGCACGACGTCACCACGCGCACGCTCGTCGTGCCGTTCAACGACCTCGAGGCCTTGGAGCGTGCGCTCGCATCCCGCGAGGTGGCGGTCGTCATCACCGAACCGGCGCTGACCAACAACGTCGGGCTCCTGCTGCCCGACGACGGTTTCCACGAGCGCTTGCGTGAGCTGACCACGGCCACCGGCACGCTGCTGGCCTACGACGAGACGCACACCCAGGTCGTAGGTCCCGGCGGGCTCACCCGGCGGTGGGGGCTCGACTGCGACTTCGTGACGGTCGGCAAGTCGATCGCCGCAGGCATCCCGCTGGGCGCCTACGGGATGACCGAGGAGGTGGCGGCCGTGCTGCAGCGCCCGGGCGGTCGTGACGACGACAAGCCGCAGGTCGCCGTGGGCGGCACGCTGTTCGGCAACCCGGTCTCGATGGCCGCCGCGCGGGCGACCATGAGCGAGGTGCTGACGGACGAGGCCTACGCGCACAGCCAGCGGCTCGGCACCAGGCTGGCCGACGGCCTGGCCCAGGTCGTGGCCGCCTCCGGGCGGGACTGGACGACGCATCGCTTCTGGCCGCGGAGCGGGCTGTCCTTCGGTCCCACCATGTCGCGCACGGCCACCGAGGCGATGGCGAGCCTCGACGTCCCCTTCCGCAGGCTCCTGCGCATCTACCTCGCCAACCGGGGCGTCTGGGACGCCATCGTCGGCGCGGGTCCGACGTGCTCGGTCGCCGCGACCGACGAGGACGTCGACGCCTACCTGGCTGCCTTCACCGACCTGGTCGATGAGCTGGCGTGAGGCCGGGTCGCACTCGCCGTCTCACGCGGCGTCTCACTTGGCCTGCTCGGCCAGGCTCAGGTCGATCAGCCACTCCACCGGGGCCCGGTCGTCGGTGAAGACCTGGCCACCCGGCAGGGCCGGGGCGATCCGGTCGGCGGCGATGGACACGAGCGGAGCGAGGTCGGTCGGGACGGACTTCACGGCCGCGCGGAGCCGGCCCGACGGGTCACCGGACGTCGTGCCGACGAGCATGGTGTTGACCCGCTGCGAGGGGTCACGCCAGACCGCGCCGTAGCCGAAGGCAGCGCGCATCGTGGCTCCGAGCACCTTCTCCAGCGAGGTGGAGCCTTCGGGGTGACCGACGTTGACGACGACGAGGCCGCCGGGTGTGAGCCGGTCGCGGACCAGCGAGAAGAACTCCTGCGTGGTCAGGTAGAAGGGGATGTAGGGCTGGCGATAGGCGTCGACCAGGATGACGTCGTAGCGACGCGGATTCGCATAGAGCCACGGCCGGGCGTCCGCGGTGTAGGTGTGGAGATGAGGCCCGCGGAGGTCGAAGAGCTGACGGCCGACCTGCGTCAGCTTCCCGTCGAGCTCCACCGCGTCGACCCGGGTCTGTGGGAAGTAGTGACCGAGCTGTCGGGCCGAGGTGCCCGCCGCGTCGCCGAGGATGGCCACCGAACGAGGCGGGTCGTGGGCGCCGGCGAGCGAGAGGGTGAGCATCTCGTCCCAGTAGTTGCCGGTGAGCCAGTGACCGGGGCGGTAGACCGAGTGGACGGCGTACCCCTCGTCGAGCTCCAGGCTGCGTTCGCCGTCGGGCGCCTGGAGGACGCGGGCGTACTGGTAGGGAGTCTCCGCCTCCCAGATCACCCGGTCGCCGCCGGTGTCGGCGGTCTTGATGGTGCCGGTCGGCAGCGCCACGAGCGCCAGGATGGCGGCCGGTACGACGGCCGCGCGGACCCGCCCGTGCGCCAGCTGCGGCACCGCGGCCAGGGCCATCGCGGCGGCGAAGATCAGGAACGTGCGCCGTGTCCCGGCGAAGGGGATCAGCAGGAGCGCCGCCATGAAGGTGCCGACCAGCGAGCCCGCCGTCGAGATCGCGTAGAGGCGGCCGGCGGTCCGTCCGGTGGCGTCGACCGTGACCACGGCCAGGCGCAGGGCGTACGGCGAGACCATCCCGAGCAGGAGCAGCGGGATGGCGATCAGGACCCCGACCCCGACCAGCGAACCGACGAAGATCGCCGCACTGAGCTGGTCGACCGCCTTGACGGCCAGTCGTAGGAAGGGGCCGCTCACGAACGGCACGATCGCGAGCAGGACCGACGCCGTCAGCACGATCCGGGCGAGCCCCTCGGGCCGGGGGTCCTTGTCGGCCAGCCTCCCGCCGACGGCGTACCCGACCGACAGCGACACCAGCACGATCGCGATGGTGTTCGCCCAGACGATGGTGCTGGCCCCGAACCAGGGAGCCATCAGCCTCGCGGCCGCGATCTCCGCCCCCAGCGCTCCCGCGCCGACCGTGAAGACGAGCAGCTCGAGGGAGCGGGACCGGATGCCCATGCTCGCAACCTACGCGGCCGGCAGCCGGGGGCTGGCAACAGGTTGCCGGGCCGGCACCGCGACGGTGCTGGCCCGGCAACGCGGTCGCGGGTCAGGCAGAGGCGAGCGCCTTCGCCTTGATCTGGTCGAACTCCTCCTGGGTGATGGCTCCGGAGTCGAGCAGCCCCTTCGCCGAGGCGATCTGATCGGCGGCTGAACCACCGGGCCCGGCGACGGACTTGATGTACTCCGCCTGCCGCTCCTGCATCTCCCTCTGCGCCGCCATCGTGCGCTCGTTCATCCCGTGACCCCGCGCGATGAGGTACACGAACATGCCGAGGAACGGCAGGATGATGATGAACAGGACCCAGAGGGTCTTCGAGAAGCCGCTCAGGTCCTTGCTGCGGAAGAGGTCGCCGAAGACCCACCACAGGCACATGAACCATGCCAAGAAGATGAAGAACTCGAACATGGCGAGCAGGAACGAGCCGTTGTTGTTGAACATGTACTGCCTCCGGACTATTTGACGCTGACCGAGCGGTCCACAGCGGACCTCACGCAGGGCGCCCGACACTGTCCGAGCGATCTGCGGACCTCACCGTAACGGGTGATGCGGGCTGAGCTGTTCGCGGCCACCCCGTGTCGCCTCAGGGGAATGAACGGAGCCCGGCACGGGTGGTGCCGTGGGGACGCTCGTCTGCTCGCCCGGACGTCCGAAGATGCTGAGGATCTCGGCGGGCTCGTCGCCGGTGCTGCCGAACCAGTGGGGGACCTGGGTCTCGAAGGTCGCGATCTCCCCAGGGCCGAGCACCCGGTCCTGGTCGCCCAGGATCAGCCGCACGCGGCCTGACAACACGTAGATCCATTCGTAGCCGTCGTGGGCGCGAGGCTCCGGGGTGACCTGGGTGGTCGGGATGACGATCTTCCAGGCCTGGATGCCGTCGGGCTGTCGGGTCAGCGGGATGACGGTCCGGCCCTTCACCCGGTCGGGCTTCAGCCGGATGCGAGGGTCGCCCTGCTCGGGGGCTCCCACCAGGGCGTCCAGCGGGACCCGGTAGACGTGCGACAGCGCGAGCAGGAGCTCGAGGGTCGGACGGCGGCCCCCGGTCTCCAGCCTCGACAACGTGCTCTTGGAGATCCCGCTCGACTCCGCGACGCCGGTGATCGTCAGTCCGCGACGGGTGCGCAGCTGGCGGAGCCGCGGCCCGACCCGGTCGAGCGCGGCCGCGATCGCGGCTGAGGGGTCCTCCACGGTGCTCATCTGAGCGGGGATTCCCGGAAACGGCAACACCGGTGGGCGCACGGGCGCCGCGCCAGCAACCTGGGGCCATGAGCTCCTATGACGTGGTGGTGATCGGCGGCGGCGCTGCCGGCCTGTCGGCAGCCCTGGTCCTCGGCCGGGCGCGACGTACGGTCCTGGTGGTCGACTCCGGCGCGCCGCGCAACGCCCCCGCCGCCCACCTGCACGGCTATCTCTCCCGCGACGGCCTGCCCCCCAGCGAGCTCCTGGCAGTGGGGCGCGACGAGGTCACCGGCTACGGCGGCACGATCGTCGCCGACACGGTCACCGGCGTCAGCCCCACCGAGGACGGTGGGTTCGAGGTCTCCACCGCCGAGGGGCACCCGATCTCGACCCGGCGGCTCCTGGTCACGACCGGGCTGCGTGACGAGCTCCCCGACATCCCGGGCCTCGGCGCCCGCTGGGCGCGCGACGTCCTGCACTGTCCCTACTGCCACGGACACGAGGTGCGCGACCGTCCTCTCGGTGTCATCGGGGGCACTCCCGGAGCCGTCCGGTATGCCCAGACGGTCCGCCAGTGGACCGACGACCTGGTCTACTTCTCCCCGGCCGGCGTCCTGACGCCCACCGAGCGGACCGAGCTGCTCGCCCGCGCGATCGGTGTCGTGGAAGGCGCCATCGAGGGCCTCGTCGTCGACGCTGCCGACCACCTCCGTGGCGTCCGCATGGCCGACGGCTCCGTCGTGCCGCGCGACGCACTGTTCGTGCCGCCACGCTTCGTCCCGAACGCCGGCCTCCTCGAGGCCCTCGGCTGCGAGACCGACGAGAACGGCTGGGTCGTCACCGACCCGACCGGGCTCACCAGCGTCCCGGGGGTATGGGCCGCCGGGAACGTCGTCGACCCGCGCGCGCAGATCATCACCGCGGCAGGGGCCGGCTCCGCAGCCGCGATCGCCCTGCAGGCCGACCTCGTGGACGACGACGTACGCCGTGCGGTCCGCGACTACGAGCACGGCCTGCCTCACCGACCCACTACACATCCCAACCCGAAGGAGTCA
>JAHEXO010000134.1 GCA_023252065.1 Nocardioides sp.
ACAGCCGCTACGGGTTCTTCGACCGCGTGGCGCCGCGCTTCACCGACCGCGGGTACGCCGTGGTCGTGCAGGACGTGCGCGGCAAGTTCCGGTCCGAGGGGCCCACGGTCGGCTTCGTCGGCGAGGCCGCGGACGGCTACGACACCATCGAGTGGATCACGCACCAGCCGTGGAGCAACGGCGTGGTCGGCATGTTCGGCGACTCCTACTACGGCTTCACGCAGTGGGCCGCGTTGAGCGCCGCCCACCCGGCGCTCAAGGCGATCGTGCCCCGGGTCACCGCCGCCGACCTCGTCGGGGAGATCCCCCGTCACGGGGTGACCGACGTGCCGTGGATGGTGATGGCCGACTACGTCTCCCACTACTGGGTCGACCACGACATCTACGCCTACGAGCCCGACGTCAGCCGGCGGCCGCTCACCGCGATCTACGACGAGGGGTTCGAGCGCTTGGGCAGGCGGTCGGCCCTGTTCGACCTGACCATCCCGGACTACCGCCTGGGGCCGCTCCACCCCGACCGGCACCCGTTCGACGCTCCCGCCGTACCGGTGCTGCACGTCGTCGGGTGGTTCGACAACCTCCTCATCCCGTCGATGCGCGACTACGTCGCCCTGTCGCAGCGTCCCGACTGGGCGGCCAGGCAATACCTGTCGGCGGACTCCGTCGACCACGAGAACTACGACCTCGCCCTGGCCCCGGTCGCCGAGGGCGACGACCACCTGTTGGACGAACAGGCCCTGGCGCGGATGCTCGAGCTCTACGTCACGCCGGCGGTGGGCTTCTTCGACGTCTTCCTCAAGGGGTTCGCGAGCCCGGAGTCGCTACCGAAGGTCGCCTGGCACCTCGGTCACGTCGGCTACCGCGCCTCGCGGAGCTGGCCCCCGTCCGAGGCCCGGCCGCACACGTGGCACCTCACCGGCCTCGAGGAGGCCGGCTCCGCCACGGGCCGACTCGCCGGCGCACCCGGAAGCGACGACGAAGCCGGCCGATGGAGGCACGACCCGGACGACCTCGTCCCGTCGTCGGTCCCCGACTCGTTCGCGTTCCTCCGGGACTACCCGGACGAGCGCGAGCTGCTGACCCGCGAGGACGTGCTCGCGTTCTGCAGCGAGCCGCTGACCGCGCCCCTCGACCTCGCCGGACCGGTCGACCTCACCGTGACCGTCACCTCCACCGCGGCCTCGACCGACGTCTTCGCCAAGCTCCTCGACGTCGACCCCGACGGCGCGGCGCGGATGGTCGTCCGCGGTCAGGCCACCCTCCACGACGCACGTCAGACGTCACCGGCCACCGTGTCGTTGGGCCACACCGGCTACCGGTTCCGCACCGGACACCGGCTGGCGCTGGCCCTCTTCAGCAGCGACTTCCCCGAGTTCGTCCCGCACCCCGGGACCGAGGAGAACCGGTGGACCGCCACGGCGGTTCAGGTCAGCACCCAGACCCTCCACCCGGGTGGGCAGCTGACCATGGCGGTGCTCCCGGCAGACGCCGGCTGACGCCGACCAGGGCGCTGCCGAGCCGGCGGCGGTCACGGGCGCCATCGCTCAGGCGGCCGCGCCCTCCGGGACCTCGCCGACCTCCGCCGGCCCCTGCACGGTGGGGGTACGCCGCGGGCGCGAGATGCCCAGCGCAGCAAGGGCGCCGAGCAGCGAGATGGTGGCCGCGGTGACCAGGGCCGGCTCGTAGCCGGCCAGCATCTGGGCCGGACTGTCGAGCGAGCCGTGCGCGTCGAAGACCACCGTGACGACGGCGACCCCGGTGGCCTGGCCGATCTGCTGGAGGGTGTTGAGCACGCCGGCCGAGCGACCGAGCAGCGCCGGGGGAGCGGCGTTGAGGCCGGCGGCCGACGGTGCCGGGAGGGCCATGGAGATGCCGACCCCGGCGAGCACGAACGGGACGACGAACGCGGCGTACCCGGCGTGGGTGTGCGCCGCGTGGAGGATCCACACGAACCCGAGAGCCTGGAGGGCCAGGCCGGGTGCGGCGAGGGCGCGGGCACCGACCCGGTCGACGAGCTTGCCGGCGATCGGGGCGATCAGGAGCGGCGTCATCGTCCACGGCAGGAAGCGCAGCCCGGTGCCGAGCGGCGAGTTGCCCCGAGCCAGCTGGAAGTACTGGCTCGTGACGTACGCCGTGGCGAAGATCGACGCGGCCATCAGGAACTGGGTGAGTGAGGCGGCCGCGAACACCCGCGATCGGAACAGCGAGAGCGGCACCATCGGCGCGGGGGCGACGGCCTCCCAGGCGACGAAGCCGGCCAGGAGGAGGACCCCGGCTGCCAGCGCGGCGACCACCTCGGTGGATCCCCACCCGGCCGCCGGTGCGCGCAGCACGCCCCACACCAGCGAGCCCATGGCGGCCGAGGCCGTGACCATGCCGATCGGGTCGAGCCGGGTCCTCGGGCCGTAGCTCTCGGGCAGGACCCGCAGGACCCCCACGACGGCAGCGATGCCGAGCGGCACGTTCACCCAGAAGATCCAGTGCCAGTCGAGACCCTCGGTGACCGCGCCGCCCACCAGCGGACCGGACGCGACGCCGAGACCGGCGACCCCGCCCCAGATCCCGACGACGGCTCCCCGGCGCTCGGCCGGGAACGACGAGGTGAGGAGGGTCAGCCCCAACGGCATCACGATCGCCGCGCCGAGGCCCTGGATCGCCCGGAAGCCGATCAGGACACCCAGGTCGGGCGCGAGGGCACAGGCAGCCGACGCGGCAGTGAACAGCAGCAGGCCGGCGACGTAGGTGCGTCGACGCCCGAGCCGGTCGCCGAGCGCCGCGGCGGTGATGATCCCAGCGGCGAAGGTGAGGGCGTAGGCGTTGATGATCCATGGCAGGTTCCCGGCGCCGCCGCCGAGGTCGGCGTGGATCGAGGGGAGCGCGGTGACGACGACGAGCGCGTCGAGGGTGATCAGCAGGTAGGCGCCCGCGGTGAGCAGGACGGTCAGCCGGCGATGGGTCGGGACCACGATGGTCGGGGTGGTCGCCGAGGTGGTCGCCGAGGTGCGGGCTGACTCCGTGGACGTCGGTCCGAGGTCAGGGGTGGGCATCAGGGTTCCTCTCCTCTCCCGGCAACCAGGTGCTGCCGGCGTACGAAGGGACAGACGGGCGGTACGCCGCCAACTGGGCGCCGCAGGACCGCCCAGTTGTGGCGCTCGTCGTCGTCTACCTCTTCAGCCACCGCTGTCGGTGGCGTGCGAGAGGGTCGAGGAGAGACGAAGGTGATGACATGGACACCGACCTGTTGGTGCAGGCACGCGCAGGCGACGAGGCCGCGTTCGCGGAGCTGGTGGCTCCCCACCGACGCGAGCTGCTCGTGCACTGCTACCGGATCCTCGGGTCCTTGCCCGACGCGGAAGACGTCCTGCAGGAGACGCTGCTGTCGGCCTGGCGCGGCCTCGGCGCCTTCGAGGGGCGGTCGTCGGTCCGCACCTGGCTCTACCGGATCGCGACCAACCGCAGTCTCGACGCCGTTCGGGCCGGCGCGCGTCGAGACGATCCGATGACCACCCGCATCAACGGGCTCGTGCCGCCGGCGCCCACCCACCAGGGAGAGGTTCCCTGGCTCACGCCCTACCCCGACGAGCTGCTCGACCTGCCCGACCCCGCGCCCGGTCCGGAGGCCGTCGTGGAGTCCCACGAGGCGACGTCGCTGGCGTTCGTGACCGCGCTCCAGCTGCTGCCACCTCAGCAGCGGGCCGTCCTGATCCTGCGCGACGTGCTCGGCTACCGGGCCGCTGAAGCTGCCGAGGTGCTGGGCACGACCGTGGAGTCGGTGACCAGCGCCCTCAAGCGCGCCAGGGCCACCGTCGGTTCCGACGAGACCCTGGCCGGACGACGGGCACAGCCGCCGGCGCCCGCCGCCGGCTCACCCGAGGAGCGGCGCCTGATAGAGGCCTACGTCGAGGCGTTCACCACCCACGACGTCGACAAGCTGGTCGCCATCCTCAGCGACGACGTCTGGCTGAAGATGCCGCCGCTCCCGTTCGAGTACCACGGCCGCGCCGCCGCGGTCGGCTTCTTCCAGGCCGTGGTGCACCCCCACGGGCGCCGGTTCCGGTTCGTCCACACCCGAGCCAACGGCTGCCCCGCCAGCGGGCTCTACGCCCACGACCCCGCGACCGACACCTGGCGGGCGACCGGGCTGGTGGTGGTGGTCATCTCGGGCGACCGGATCACCGAGGTCACCCGCTTCGAGGTCGGCGTGATGGCGAGCTTCGGGCTGCCACGCATCCTGCCCTGACCGACGCCGAGGGCCTACGTCGCCGCAGGCCGAGGGTCGAGCCCGAGCAGCTCGAGGAGCGACTCGTGGTTGAGGTACACCGCGATCCGCCAGCCCTCCGGGCCGTCTCTCAGCACGAACGACGAACGCAGGGTCACGGGCGGGTGCGGGGCGTCGTGCACGACGTCCCAGGTGGTCCGAGCCAGGACATGGAGGGCGTCGAGGGGAAGGGTCTCGAGGCCGGTCAGCCGCGTGCCGGTGGCACCGGCGCGCGCGAACAGACCCCGCCGCTGCGGCAGGAAGGCGATCAGAGCCGCCCGGTCGACCGGGGCCGCCACGCCGGGGTCGAGGCTGAAGAACGTCGGGAGGAACAGCTCCTCGTAGTGATGCCACTGCTCGCTCCGCGAAGCAGCCTCGAAGGCGGCGAAGAAGGCCTCGATCTCGGCTTCCACGGCACTCACGATGCGGCCCCGGCCAGGTCGGCGGCGAGGGCCTCCAGCACGGGCATCGCCCGCTGCAGGGCCGAGCGATCTGTCCGGGAGAGCCGGGACACCGCAGTCCGCAGGGCATCGTCGGTGCGCCGTTCGGCCTCGTCGAGCACACCGATCCCGGCCTCTGTGGGAGTCACGACGGTGCGGCGACCGTCGTCGGGGTCGCGGTCACGCACCACCAGCCCGGCCTCCTCCAGCGACCTGATCCGCAGGGAGATCGCCTGCGTGGTCACCCGGTCCGAGGCAGCCAGGGAGGTGATCGTGCGCGGCCCGTGGCGTCGGAGATGTCGCAGCGTGGCCAGGGCGACGAACCCCTGCCCCGAGCTGCTCGGCTCCGCGAAGCGCTGCCGCAGCGAGCTGCTCAGCGCGCCCACGCCGTCGCGCACCGAGCGCGTCAGAGTCTCGTCGTCCATGTGCGTAAGATAGTTTACGAAAGTTATCTTACGCAAGCGCACGGTCGATCACATGGGAGCCGCGTGGGGCGAGGCAGTCGGGCTCGGCGTCAGATGCTGAAGAACAGGTTGAGGAACCGGTCGGCGAGGTCGGTGTCGCCCCGGATGGTCCCGCCGTTCGTGCGTCCGAAGGCCCTCAGCACGAGACTGGCCGCGTCGAACTCCAGGTAGGCGGGCAGGCTCTCGATCTCGCCCTCCTCGTAGGTGAGACCTTCGCCGCTGACCGAGACGCGGTGGTCACCGGCGTTCTGGCCGGTGACCCGGACCCCGATGGTGAACGGGTCCGTCACGGTCTCGGTCCGAGCCGTGCCCTGCCAGATCGCGAACATGAAGGGCACGAGCAGGTCGGCTGCCTCACCTGACAGCGCGTGGCCGCGGCCGCTGGTCTCGCGGATGTCCCATGAGTGGACGCCGTAGTCCATCAGCTGGCCCGCCGCGTAGAAGAACGCCGGCACCGGGCCCATGTAGGCGTGGGTGACCATCAGGCCGGTCCAGTCATCGGCAGAGAGAGCCTCCAGGATCCCCTGCATCTTCTCGAAGTCGGTGCGCAGGCGCTCCATCAGCTCGTCCTGGGGCACCCCGCGGAACGCGGTCGCGCCTTCGTTCGCGAGCTGGGCCATCACTCTCAGGCCGTGCGGATCGGCGACCTCGCCGCCACCCTGCGCCGCGTCGAAGGCGCGGAAGTAGCCCTCGGTGGTGTCGATCAGGTGACCGACGATGTCTCGCGTCGACCAGTCGGCACACGCGGTCGGCGACTCCCAGACCTCGGGCCGCTCGGCCAGGGCGAACATCCGCTCGGCCTCCTCGCGGACCACCCGGAGGATCGTCGGCTTGCCCTCGTAGGTCATGGCGTTCCACTGGCTCATGCACAACACCTCTGCTGGTTGTTGCTGCCCTGGAGGAGGGCCGCGGGTAGTCCGCTACTCGTCGAGCTGGTGGCCACCGAAGAACATCAACGGATCGCTCAGGAGCTCGATCTGGATGCCGTCGGGATCCTTGAGGTACATGGACTCCTCGATGCCACGGTCGGGTCCGACATAGGTGACGCCCGCCGCGTCCAGCCGCTTCCGGGCTGCCTCCCACTCGTCGCGAGGCATCGAGATCGCGATGTGCTGGACCCCGCCGATCGCCTCGATGCCCGGCTCGAGCCCGAGTCCCGGGAAGTCGAAGAAGCCCAGCAGGGTCTGGTTTCCGAGGTCGAAGAAGAAGTGCGACGACCCCGTGTAGTCGCGGTTCTCCACGAGCTCGACCAGCGGGAACCCGAGAACGTCCTGGTAGAACTGGATCGTCTTCTCGACGTCGGAGCAGATCAGGGCCGCGTGGTGGATGCCGCGCCCGGGCGAGGCCCGCTCGGCGACGGGCCGCAGG
>JAHEXO010000135.1 GCA_023252065.1 Nocardioides sp.
CCAGCGACCGGGCTGCCTGATGACGGCCGACCTGGTCGAGCAGGTGCGCGAGCACCTCGCCCGTGAGCCCGGGCCGCTGACGCCTCACCGGGTGGCCGAGGCGTTGCGGGCCTCCGGCAGACCCGTGGGCGACGCGACGGTCCTCGAGGTCCACGACCTCCTCCGGCGAGACGTGGTCGGTGCAGGCCCACTCGAGCCCTTGCTGCGGCTCCCCGGGGTCACCGACGTGCTCGTCAACGGGCCCCACCAGGTCTACGTCGACCGCGGTCGTGGCCTCGAGCTCACCGAGGTCAGCTTCGCCGCGGATGACGCCGTACGCCGCCTCGCTCAGCGCCTCGCGGCCTCGGGTGGGCGGCGGCTCGACGACGCCACACCCCACGTCGACGTCAGGCTCCGCGACGGCACCCGCTTCCACGCCGTACTCGCGCCGCTGGCGCGTCCGGGCACGCTGCTCTCCCTCCGGGTGCCCCAGCAACGAGCCCTGACCCTCGACGAGCTGGTCGCCTCCGGCACCGTCAACGACCAGGGCTCGCGGTTGCTCCGCGCGATCGTGGGACGTCGCCTGGCCTTCCTCGTCAGCGGGGGGACCGGCTCGGGAAAGACCACCCTCCTCGGATCCCTTCTCTCGCTCGTGCCACCCGCCGAGCGGTTGGTGATCGTCGAGGACGCCTCCGAGCTCCGGCCGGAGCATCCTCATGTCGTCGCCCTCGAGTCGCGGCCGCCCAACGTCGAGGGTGCGGGCGAGGTGACGCTCCGCACCCTGGTGCGCCAGGCCCTCCGGATGCGCCCCGACCGGCTCGTGGTCGGTGAGGTCCGAGGGGCCGAGGTCGTCGAGATGCTCGCCGCCATGAACACCGGCCACGAGGGTGGCTGCGGCACGATCCACGCCAACTCGGCCCGCGACGTCACTGCCCGGGTCGAGGCCCTCGCCCTGGCGGCCGGGCTGGGTCGCGAGGCGGCCCACAGCCAGTTCCTCGCCGGCGTCGACGCCTTGCTCCATGTGGGCCGTGACGTCGACGGACGGCGGATCCTGCGCGAGGTCGCCGTCCCCGTACGCCGCCCCGACGGGCTGTCAGACGTGCTCAGCGCGGTGTCGTTCGGCCCCGACGGGGCGGCCACCACAGGTGCGGCGGAGGGCGACCTGGTGGAGCGACTGTGCCGGTGAACCCGCTGACCCTCGCCGCCGTCGCGTCGGCGGCGGGCGGCTGGTTGCTGCTGCCGGTGCGAGCGCGCCTGCCGTCCGTCTCCTCTCGGTCTGATCGCTGGCTCGGCCTCGTTGCGCTGGCCGCGGTGGTGCTCCTGATGCTGCCGAACGGCTGGCTGGTCCCCGGCGCACTGGTCGGATGCGCCGGGGTCGCCGGGCGCGCCCTGTGGTCGCGGCGCACCGCCGCACGCCACGCGGAGCACCGGTCGGCTCGGCTCGCCGAGGTGTGCGACCTGCTCGCCGCCGAGCTCGCGGGAGGCCGCACTCCCGACGTCGCCATCGCCGAGGCGGCGACCGTGTGGCCCGAGCTGAGCAGCGTGGCCGACACGTGCCGCCTCGGAGGTGACGTCCCGTCGGCCCTGCGCGAGCTGGCACAGCGGCCCGGCGCCGACGGACTGCGACTCCTGGCAGCCGCCTGGCAGGTATCCCAGCGACTCGGGGCCGGTCTGGCCGGCAGCACGCAGCGGGTCGCCGACGCCGTACGCCGCGACCAGGCCACGCGGCGGGTGGTGGCCGGTGAGCTGGCGTCCGCCCGCGCGACCGCGCGGCTCGTGGCCGCCCTCCCCGTGGTGGCCCTGCTCATGGGCAGCGGCGCCGGCGGCGACCCCTGGTCCTTCCTGCTCCGGACGCCGGCCGGCTGGGTGTGCCTCGCGGCGGGCCTGTCGCTGGGCTTCGCCGGGCTCTGGTGGATCGAGGCACTGGCGCGGGAGGTCGACCGTTGACAGGCTGGCTCACCGGGCTGTCGGTGCTGGTCGCCCTCCTGCTCGCGCTGCCGCCGAGGCGCGTCGATCCACCGCCGCCTGAGGGTCTCCGGCCTCCGGGCGAAGCGCGGGACGACGAGCTCGGCTGGTTGCTGCGCGGACGCGGCTGGTGGGCGGCGAGCGCTGCGGTCGGAGCCGGCTGCTTCGTTTCGGGGCGGTGGGGAGTGGTCGCGGCGCTCCTCGTGGCGGGAGTCGCCTGGTGGGCGATCGGCCGCACCGAGCCCGCCGGGCTGCGTCGCCGCCGCGAGGCAGAGGCGCGCGACCTCCCGGGCTTGGTGCACCTCCTCGCCGCGGCCCTGGAGACCGGAGCCGACGTGGCGGGTGCCCTGCGGCTCGTGTGCGTCGCCCTGCCCGGGCCGGCCGCCGATGCGCTGGGCCGAGTGCCACCGAGGCTCGAGCTCGGGCTCGACCCGGCCGCCGCCTGGCGTCCGGTGCTCGACCGGCCGGGGTTGGCCCCCTTGGCGCGCGCCTTGGTCCGTGCCTCACGCTCGGGCTCGGCCGTGGGCCACGAGGTCGACCGCCTCGCTCGCGACCTGCACGAGCGGTCACGGGGCGAGGTCGAGGAGCGCGCTCGCACAGTCGGAGTGCGGGCCGCCGTCCCGCTCGGCCTGTGCCTGCTCCCGTCGTTCGTCCTGCTCGGGGTCGTCCCGGTGGCTGCCGCTCTCCTCCGGTCGCTCGCCCTGTGACGCGGCGCCGGCCCGCTGACCGTCCACAGGCGACCTCGGCGCCACCCTCCTCCACAGCTCGCTGCGGCTCCAGCCCCCAGCGGGGGCGCCGCGCACGACAGTGACATCAGACCGCATATCGGCGGTCCGATCCGATTCCGAAGGAGCACTGATGCACCTCCCCTTCCCCGCCCTCTCCGCGACGATTGCCGGCCGGCGCGACCAGCGCGGGATCACCACGGCCGAGTACGCCGTCGGCACGGCCGCCGGAGCCGGGCTCGCCGGCCTGCTCTTCAAGCTCCTGACCGGAGGTTTCGGTGAGCAGCTGCTCCGCACCCTGTTCGACCACGTCCTGTCCCTGTTGGGCATCGGGTGAGACCTGACCAGCGCGGGGCGGTCACCGCCGAGCTCGCGCTCGGGATCCCGCTTCTGCTCTCGCTGACCTGGGGGCTGGTGTGGCTGCTCTCTGTGGGAGAGGCCCAGGTGCGGATCGTCGACGCCGCCCGCGAGGCAGCCCGGGCCGCGGCGCGGGGCGACGCGCCGGCAGCCTGCGCCGCTCGAGGTGAGCAGGTCGCACCCGGGTCCACGGTCGTGGTCACCACCCGGGGCGGCGAGGCGGTGTCGAGCGCCACCGCGTCGGTCGCCCCGCCCGGCGGGTGGTGGGGATTCCTGCCGTCGGTCTCCCTGCACGCCGAGGCCGTGGCGGCAGCGGAGGAGACGTGAGAGGTCGTGACGAGGGTGGGTCGGCCACGCTGCTCGTGCTCGCGATGGCTGGGGTGCTGCTCCTGGTCGGCGCTGCCCTGGGAGTGGTGGTGGCGATGGTGCGCGCCCATCGCACCGCTCAGTCGGCGGCTGACCTGGCCGCGTTGGCCGGAGCCCAGGCCCTCCAGCGCGGGGGCGACCCGTGCGGTCGCGCTGCGGAGATCGCCACAGCCGACGGCGCCCGGCTGTCCGGCTGCTCCTCACGAGGGTCGGTGGTGACGGTGCAGGTCACCGTGGCCGGCCCCCACTGGCTCGGACAGTCGGCAGACCTGTCGGCCGAGGCCCGTGCGGGTCCGGCCGCGCTGGCGGCCACGTCTGACAGGGCGGTCAGGTCTGCGTGGGCGGGTCTGGCGTCGGGCCCGCGTTGGCCGACTGCGCGGCCTCGCGCGCCTGCAGCTCCCGCAGCCGACGGCTCTCGCGACGGTGACGGAGCTCCCGCTTCGCGCCGACCCGGGTGAGTGACCAGCCCCAGAGCAGGGCCAGGCCCGAGGCCAGACCCAGCAAGAAGATCGTCTGCGCCCCGAGGTCGGCGCCGAGGAAGGAGGCGGTGCCACTGGTGCTCAGCAAGGCGGCCAGCACGGCGACCACGGCTGCTGCCATCAGCAGAAGCCCGAGCAGCATCATGCGGGCAGGCTATCCCGCGGGGCATCGGCGAGGAGCACGTCGAGCAGGGTGATCGCCCCCTGCTTGTCAAGGGGGTGGTTCTGGTTGCCGCACTTGGGCGACTGCACACATGACGGACAGCCGTCGGGACACTCGCACGACGCGATGGTCTCGCGGGTGGCGGTGAGCCAGGCCGCGGCAGCAGCGAAGCCCCGCGCGCTGATCCCCGCTCCGCCGGCGTGACCGTCGTACACGAAGACGGTGAGCCGACCGGTGTCGAGGTGGTGGGCGGTCGACACCCCGCCGATGTCCCAGCGGTCGCAGGTCGCGAACAGCGGGAGCAGCCCGATCGAGCAGTGCTCGGCGGCGTGGGCGGCGCCGTGGAGGTCCGTCCCGGCGAAGCCGTGCTCGGCCAGCAGGTCGTCGGGCAGCGTCCACCAGACGGCCTGGGTGATCAGGGTCTGCTCGGGAAGATCGAGCTTCACCTCTTCGAGCACCTGCCCGGAGGGTTGTCGACGACGTAGGTAGGCCACGACCCGGTGGGACACCTCGACCGTGCCGAACGAGATGCGCGCCTCGCCCCATCGGCAGTGGTCGAGCTCTTCGACCAGGGTGATGGCCGTGAGCTCGCGCGCTGTCGTCGAGTAGTCGACCTCGGCCCGCTCGATGGTGGCCACGTGGTCGTCGAGGTCGAGCGAGTCGACCAGCCAGGTCTCGCCTCGGTGCACGTAGACGGCTCCGGCGTGCGCGGTGGAGTGGGCGGACGACGCATCGACCGTGCCGACGACGCGTCCGGTGGACCCCTCGACCAGGGCGAACGGTCGACCGCCCCCGGAGCGGATGTCAGTGAGAGCGTGGGCGGGCTCGGCATGCGTCCAGTACCACCCGTGCGGCCGGCGTCGGAGGCGTCCCGCGGCGGTGAGCTCGTCGACGACGGCGAGGGCGGTGGGCCCGAACAGCGCAAGGTCGGGCTCGCGGAGCGGCACCTCCTGGGCGGCCGCGCACAGGTGGGGTCCGAGCACGTAGGGGTTGGTGGGGTCGAACACGGTCTGCTCCACCGCTTGGTCGAGCAGGGACTCAGGATGGGTGACCAGGTAGGTGTCGAGCGGATCGTCGCGCGCCACCAGCACGGCGAGGGCATCGCCGGCGTTGCGGCCGGCCCGTCCGACCTGCTGCCACCAGGCCGCTCGGGTGCCGGGGAAGCCGGCCACCAGGACGGCGTCGAGCCCCGACACGTCGATCCCCAGCTCGAGGGCGTTGGTCGCCGCGAGCCCGAGCAGCCGACCGTCGCGCAGCGCCTGCTCGATCTCGCGGCGCTCCTCGGGCAGGTAGCCACCGCGATACCCGGCAACCCGCGAGGGCAGCGACGCGTCGACCTCGGCGAGCAGTCGGGCGGTGGTAGCCGCCACCTGCTCGGCCGCCCGCCGGGACCGGACGAAGGCGAGGGTCCGCACCCCTTCGCTGACCAGGTCGGCGAGCAGGTCTGCCGCCTCGGACGACGCCGCGCGCCGCACCGGCGCGCCGTTCTCGCCGGCGTAGGAGGTGAACCGTGGCTCCCACAGGGCGAGCGCTGTCTCGCCGCGGGGAGAGTCATCGTGGCTGACGGCCATCACGTCGAGCCCGGTCAGCCGCGACGCGTGCTCAGCCGGGTTGCCGACAGTGGCCGACGCCAGGACGAAGGTCGGGTCCGAGCCGTGGGCAGCGCACACGCGGCGCAGGCGGCGGAGCACGTGGGCGACGTGGGCTCCGAACACCCCGCGGTAGTGGTGGCACTCGTCGACCACGACGAAGTCGAGCGAGCGGAAGAGTCCCGCCCAACGGTCGTGACGTGGGAGGAGGGAGCGGTGGAGCATGTCCGGGTTGGTCAGGACGTATTCGCCGTGCTCGCGGGTCCAGTCGCGCTCGTCGTGCGAGGAGTCCCCGTCGTGAGTGGCGACCCGGACCCCGAGACCGAGGTCGGCCACCGCCGCGAGCTGGTCCTGGGCCAGGGCCTTGGTGGGGCTGATGTAGAGAGTGGTCGACCCGCGCTCCCCGCGGGCGCCGCGTCGCTCGAGCACGGCGGTCAGCGCCGGCAGCTGGTAGGCCAGCGACTTGCCCGACGCGGTGCCCGTCGACACCACGACGTGTTCTCCGTGTCGAGCGGCCTCCGCCGCTACGACCTGGTGACGCCACGGCCGGTCGATCCCGCGACCCTGGAAGGCGCGTACGACGTCGGCTCGGGCCCAGTCGGGCCAGGCGGCCGTGGTCGCCGGACGTGGCGGGAGGACCCGCAGGTGGCGCAGACAGTCGTCGCGACCGGGCCCGGTGGCGAGGCGTCGACCGAGCTCGACCACCCCCAGGGGGCGACTCGTCGGGTTGGCCGTCGTACTGATGAGGCCCCCCGCACTGTCCGCGACTCCGGCCACGCCTCCAGTCTCGCAAAGGCCGCCGACACGCGCAGATGAGCCCGCGAGGGCGACCCGTGCCCAGGATTCGCCGGGCCGTGGTTTGATAGGTC
>JAHEXO010000136.1 GCA_023252065.1 Nocardioides sp.
CGCAGGCTGCGGTACGGCGCGCCAGGCCGACAAGGGCAGGACGCTCGTCATCAGGCCGGCCAGGCAGTGCGCGACCGGCTCGGGGTAGCCGGCCGACCTCAAGATCCCGTAGACGCGCGGGACGGTGACGCCGGCGAAGAAGGCTTCGAGGTCGAGCCGCAGCACGACGGGCCGGCCGGCGTGCGGGGCGGCGTACGACGCCACCGAGCCGCCGCGCCGGAAGCCCCGGGCCGCGTCGTGCGGGGGGACCGAGGAGACGATGTCGTCGAGGAGCCGGCGCTGGATGCCTTTCAGCCGCCGCTTCGGGGCCTCGAGGACGCGGATGGCGCCGCTGGGGGCGACGCGATGGCTGACTCGGTAGTGCTGGAGGGGCACCTCTGTGGTCCGGCGAGCCCAGTGCCGGGAGTCGGCGAACCACTCCAGCTCCGGAGCGCTCAGCTCCAAGAACCTGGCGACGTCGCCGAGATCGTCGAGGACCGGCAGGTGCCAGCGGTTGGCCGTCATGCGCGTGCCGACGACGGGGTGGGCCACCGGCCGGACCCCCGCCGCCTTCGCGGCCGCAGGCAGAGCCGCGATCAGCCGCGCGAGCTCCCTCGGCCGGTCGAACGGTGGTCGGGGGTAGACGTCGATCGTCTGACGCGCGAGCGGAGCCAGCCATCGTCGACGACGGCCCAGGACCGTCGAGCCGCTCTGCACCAGCCCGGCCCGCGTCCACTCCCCGGCCAGGAACCCCGACGCGAGCGCCCGCGCCAGGTCGGTCCTCACCGGCGTCCGGGCCGCGTGAAGGGCAGCTCGGGGTGCGGCAGCGCTGCTCGACCTGTCTCGTCGTGCGCGCGATCACCTGCAGCGGAGCGCAGCGCCTCGCGCGCGATGCAGTGCCCGAACGTACCGGTGGCCCCCGGGGTAGCCCCGGGGAGGCGGACTGGTGACACGCACCAGCTCACCGTCTCGAGAAGGCGCTGCCGCACCCCAGGAAGATAGCCCTTCCGGGCCTGGGTCAGACCCCCTGAGGGGGCGTGCTCGCCGCGCTCGCACCCACGGGCATGAGCGTGTCTCACCCGGAGGAAAGACTCGACGAGCACGCACATGCTCCGTACCCATCGGCAGCGCCCCTACACTCCGACGCAGAGGCGCCAAGGTGACGTCCTCGTCCCAGGAGGGCGGCGACATGACCGTGCTCATCGTGTTCGGCATCGTCGCGCTCCTGGTCGGCGCCTACTTCGCCCTGGACTGGTGGCTGGCAGGCCGGGCTGCGAAGCGGTCACTGTCACTGCCCCGAGCCCGAGACGGTCAGCAGGGCAACGCCGACGTCGACTACGACCTCATCAAGCGCCAGAGCGAAGGACACGGCACCGGCCTCTGAGCTCGATCGGACGTCATCCGGATCGAGGGTCATGGACCTCATCTCGCATGACGTCACGAAGGCGCAAATGACTTCGTGCCCACGGCCTGGAAGGCCGTGGGCACGAACCACGCGAACGGACGTCGCGCGCAGATGGTGGTCGGTTCAGCGTGCCCCCCCGGTCAGCTGGACCTTCCCCCCACCGATGAATTTAGAGGTACGGGCCACCGAGGAGAACCTCCGTCTCAGGATTCTTGGGAACCTTTACCAATTCTTTGCCAAGGCCAGGACGGCACGGCCCTGAGCACTCTGTCCCCTCAGGGAACGTGAGACTCATCAGGCACAGCAGGTGTCGTTCCGACCTTCGGCGGGAGGCGCGGGACCAGCCGCGGAGTCGCGGCGGCATAGGCGGCGTACTCCGGCAGCTCGGCCATCAGGTCCCGCTCCTCGAGACGTACGCCGACCAGGATGTAGCCGCACCCCAGGGCCGCGAAGAGGAGGTGCCCGACCGTCATCGTCGGCGTCGCGAGGAAGGCCACGACGAAGCCGAGCATCATCGGGTGCCGGGCCAGCCGGTAGGGCCACGGCACGGCGAACGACGGCGCCGAGTCGGACCGGCCGCGCAGGTGCCGCGTGACCTGACGCAGGCCGAACATGCCGACGTGGTCGATGGCACCCGACATCGCCAAGGCCCACAGCCAGCCCAGCGCGAAGACCACCCAGATCACCGCGCGCGCAGCCGGCGCCGAGACGTCCCACACGACGGTCGGGATCGGCCGCCACTGCCAGAGCACCAGGGCCAGCGCTGCCGACGAGACCAGCACGTACGTCGACCGCTCGACGTGGCTGGGCACCAGCCGCGTCCACCGTCGCTTGAAGGCGGGGCGAGCCATCACGCTGTGCTGGACCGCGAACACCCCGAGCAGCGCCGCGTCGACCACCGCCGCGACCACGGTGCCGGCGTGCGGGCCTCCGCTGTCGACCGTGCGCGGCACCACGACGTCGGCGAGGAACGCGACGCCGTACCCGAAGACCGCGACGAAGAGGAGGTAGCAGACGACGCCGTAACCGAAGGCGAGGACGGCGGCGGGCCCGGGTCTGGTGGTCATGCTCCAGCCTCGATCGAGGCGATGCCCGCTGTCAGGCGTGGAACTACCCCACTTGCCGCCCGGCGGCCGATGCGCTGGAGTCGTCGGGTGGAGCAGCAGCTGGGGTCGACCCGCACCGCCGACGGGGTGCAGATCGCCTACGCGACGGCCGGCCACGGGAAGCCGCTCCTCTACGTCGGCGGCTGGCTCGGTCATCTCGAGCTCAGCTGGGCGCTCCCGCCGGAGCGGCAGCTGCTCGAGAGCCTGGCGCAGGGCCGGAGGTTGCTGCGCTACGACCGCCCGGGCTCCGGCCTGTCCGAGCGGGCGGCGGCACCGGAGCCGTCGCTGGACCTCGAGCTCGACGTGGTCGAGGCGGTGCTGGCCGCAGCCGGGGTCAGCCGCACCGACATCGTGGCGAGCTCACTCGGTGTCCCGCTCATGATCGCCTGGGCCGCTCGATACCCCGACACCGTCGACCGCCTGCTGCTGTACGGCGGGTGGGCGCGCGGGGCGGACCTCGGAGACCCCGAGGTGCGCGACCACGTCGTCGCCCTCGTGGGCGGTGCGTGGGGGCTGGGCGCCGACGTCCTGACCGACATCTTCGCGCCCGACGCCTCGGCCGGGACCCGCGCCGCTCTCAGCGGCTATCAGCGCGAGGCGTCGTCGCCGGAGACCGCAGCCGCCCTGCTGCGGCTCTGCTACCGGATCGACGTGACCGCGTCGCTGGGCCGGGTCCGCGCGCCGACCCTCGTCGTACACCGCGAGGACGACCGGGCCGCTCCCCTCGCCCAGTCCCGCATCATCGCCGAGGAGATCCCCGGCGCGCGGCTCGAGGTGCTGCCCGGCCGCTCCCACCTCCCCTACGCCGGTGACTCCGAGCGGCTGGTCACCACCCTTCGGTCGTTCCTGGGTCTTCCGTCGGCCCCGCCGGCACCTGGGCCGGCCCTGACGACGCGACAGCAGGAGGTCGCCGCCCTGGTCGCGGAGGGTCTCACCAACCGCGAGATCGGGGTCCGGCTCGGGATCGAGGAGCGCTCGGCGGAGGGCCATCTCGAGCGGATCCGCCTCCGACTGGGCGTCCGTTCCCGCGCCCAGGTCGCCGCCTGGTGGGTCGCCACGAACCCGGCCTGACCGTGTCCTCCCAGGTCACAGGGCCGCTGACCCCTACATTGCTGCCATGGCCGACATCCTCCTGGGCCTCCTCGCGATCATCGCCGGGGGCGCCATGCTCGTCGCAGGGCAGTTCGTGCTGCGGATCATGATCCCCATCTGGGGCTTCTTCGCCGGGTTCGCGTTCGGCGCCGGACTGGTCGCCGACTTCGCCAACGAGCGGTTCCTCGGGACCGTGCTCGGCTGGGTGCTGGGGCTGGTCTTCGCCGTCGTGTTCGCGGTCCTCGCCTACCTCTACTACTACGTCGCCATCGTGATCGCGATGGGCGCGGCCGGTTTCGCGATCGGCTCGGGCATCGTCATCGCTCTGGGGATCAGCTGGAACTGGGTGGCCGTCCTGGTCGGCCTCGCCCTGGGGATCCTGGTGGGGCTCGTGTCAGTGTTCGCGAACATCCCGATGATCATGCTGGTCTTCATCGGCTCCATCGCCGGCGCGGTGGGCGTGGTCGGCGGCCTCATGCTGCTGTTCGGCTCGCTCAACACCGCCGACTTCACCAGGGGCGACTTCACCAACACGGTGTCGAACAACTTCTTGTGGTGGCTGCTGCTCGTGGTGCTCGCCATCGGCGGCATCGTCCTCCAGCTCCGTCAGCGGGCCGTGATGAACCAGAGCGTGCGCGAGGTCTGGTACGCCGAGTCCGTCTGACCTCTCTGCGTGATTGGGTTGACCGATGACCCGCGTCGTGGAGGCCGACTACCTCGTGGTGGGAGCCGGCGCGACCGGGATGGCGTTCACCGACGCGCTGATCGACCACGCCGAGGTGCGGGTGGCGATGGTCGACCGGCGGGTCGGCGTGGGGGGCCACTGGCTCGATGCCTACTCGTTCGTCCAGCTCCACCAGGCCTCGGCGTTCTACGGCGTCGCGTCGACGTTGCTCGGCGGCGGGCGCGTGCAGCGGCACGGGCACGAGGCGGGACTGCACGAGCGCGCCACCGTCTCCGAGATCCGCGCCTACTTCGAGCAGGTCGTGCGCGACCGGTTCCTGGATTCGGGCCGGGTGGAGCTCTTCACCAGCCACGAGTACCTCGGCGAGCGACAGGTGGTCTCGCGCGTCTCGGGTGACCGGTTCGAGGTCCCGGAGCAGTGCCGGATCGTCGACGCCCGCTACCTCGCGCCCGACATCCCGGCTGACACACCGCCACCGTTCGAGGTCGCGGAGGGCGCCCGGGTGATCGCGGTCAACGACCTGCCGGGCGTGGAGGAAGCGCCCGGCGCCTACGTGATCGTCGGCTCGGGCAAGACCGCGACGGACGCCTGCATCTGGCTGCTGGCCCGCGGTGTCGATCCCGACCGCATCTGCTGGGTCCGGCCCCGCGAGCCCTGGATGATCGACCGCGCCCTGGTGCAGCCGGATCCGGTGGTCTTCCTCGGGATGGTGGCCGACACGATGCAGGCTGCGGCCGCGGCGACCTCGCTGGACGACCTCTTCCTGCGGCTCGAGGATGGCGGCATCATGCTCCGGATCGACCGCACCCTGACCCCGACGATGGCCAAGGCTCCCACCTTGGGGACCTGGGAGCTCGACCTGCTGCGCACCCTGGAACGCGTCGTACGACGTGGGCACCTCCGGCGCGTGGAGCCGGGCCGACTGGTCCTCGACGAGGGCTCGGTCGCGATCCCGGCCGACGCCGTGGTCGTGCACTGCGCCGCGTCCGGGCTGCAGAACCCACCCCTCGTCCCCGTGTGGGGTCGAGAGGCGATCACGGTGCAGCCGATCCGCGCGGGGTCGCCGTGCTTCGCCGCAGCGCTGGTCGGGTACGTCGAGGCGACGCGCACCGACGACCGGGAGAAGAACCGGCTCTGCCCTCCGTCGCCGTACGGCAACACCTTGAGCGACTGGGCGGAGATGAACCTCCGGGGCATGCGGGCCTCCGCATCGTTCGGCGCGGAGCCGGACATCAAGGCGTGGGCCGACCGGGTCGCGCTCAACCCCGCACGGGTGCCGAGCGAGCTCAGCGACGACGCGGACGTGCAGGAGACCCTGGCCCGGCTACGAGCCCGGACGCCCGCCGGCTTGGCCGGGCTCGCGGTCCTGAGCGGAGCGCGGTGACCGGCTCTCACGAGCCGGGCGCAACCCGGAGCCGGCGGATGTGCCTCCGGATCGAGCGGAGGACGTCCGGACCGAGGGAGCCGCGGGCGAACCAGAAGGCGGCCGACGAGTAGCCCACGCGGACGTAGCCGTCGCGCTTGAGGAGCGTCTTCCAGTGGCCCTTCCCCATCTCGAGACCGCTCACCAGGATCAGGTCGGGGTGGTGGGCACGGTTCCAGGCCACCCATCCCCTCAGGCCGCCGGGCCAGGTGTTGTTGAGCTCGCGGCCGAGCCCCATGCGGAGCAGCTGGTAGCTCGTGGGGTTCGCCCGCTTGGCGAGCACCAGGTACTCCGGTGCGCCGATGGACCAGATCCGGGCGTTCGGGACCCGGGCGAGCGCGACTCGGGTCGCCGCCCGCTGGGCCACGAGCCGGTCGTCGTGGACGGTCACCGAGTAGTGCACCGCCAAGGCGGTCGGCAGGGCGATGCACAGGGCCGCCACCACGAGGAAGCCGCGCCGAGGCATCCGGACCTCGAGCGCGGCGATGCCCGCGCCGATGCCCAGGGCGGCGAGGGGAAGCAGGGTGAAGGCATCCAGGTAGCTGTAGAAGTCGACCTCGACCCAGACCAGCGAGCCGACGGTCGCCACCGCGAGCGCCACCAGGGTGGCCGTCGCCTGCTCGTGTCGGCGGGACCGATCGGCCACCCGGACGGCGGCGATCACCAGGACGAGCACCAGGCCGCCGAGCAGCAGCCAGAGCGAGGCGCCGAACCCCTCTCGGAGAGACGCCCACCTGCGACCGACGCCGGACGTGAACGAG
>JAHEXO010000137.1 GCA_023252065.1 Nocardioides sp.
GGTACAACCTCACCTCTCCCCTCCAGCGCCTCCGGGCCGTCCTGGCGGGCTGAGAGCGTCGTCGCCGCCAGTCAGCGGAGCATCTCGGCCACGGCGATCCGCGCCAAGGACGGGCACCCCTTCGTGAAGCCGTAGAAGGGCCCGAAGTCGCGGGTCGCGGCGAAGCCCGTCACGAACAGTCCCGGCAGGGTGGTCTCGAAGCCCGGTGAGAGGTCGGGAAAGCCGTCGGTGACCGACACCCGGTCGAGCACGCCCGCCAGGTAGGGCACGGCCGCGAGGTCGGCGCGGTAGCCGGACGCCGCGACCACGTGGTCGACCTCGAGGACGTCACCGTCCGACAGGCTCAACCGGACCGGGCCGGCCTCGTGGGCCGCCACCGACACCACCTCGGTGCGCGGCCTCGAGGTCACGACCGTGGGGTCGAGCCGCGGCGTGAGCCAGTGCTCCAACGTCAGCCGGCCGACCCGCCAGAACTCCAGCGCGATCGCCTGCTGCTGGTCGACCGTCAGGTGGCGCCACCAGCCCCGCACTGCCTCGGTCTGCTCGACGTAGGGATCCACGAACGCCCAGCTCACCCGCTCGAACGCGGGGGTGTCGTGCCGGTGGACGACGTCGACCTTCACGGCTCCGTGGTCGCACAGCAGCGCGGCCCACTCGTAGGCGCTCTGACGACCCCCGATCACCGCCACCCGGGCGCCGGCGAGGGCGTCGAAGGAGACCAGCTCGCTGGTGTGGCTACGGCGCGCGGGCGGCAGCTCGTCGTACCAGGAAGGCAGGTGCGCGAAGTGGGCGATCCCGGGGGCCGCCAGCACCTTCTCGGCGGTCAGGGTCGAGCCATCGGCCAATGCTGCGGAGAAGCCGTCGTCGTTCGCGGTGAGGGTGTCGACCATGACCTCGTGGACGTCCAGCTTCTTCTCCTCGGCGAACCAGTCGGTGTGGTCGAGGAAGACCGAGATCGGGATCGGGTCGTTCGCCCTCGGGTCGCGCCCTCGCTCCTCGAAGTACGCCGCGAACGTGTGCACCCCCGACCCGTCGAGCGACCAGTCGCGGCCCGAGCGCAGGAACATGTCGCTCGGCATCTGGTCGCGCCAGAAACCCATCGGTCGGCCGAGGATGCGGGTGTCGATCCCCCGGTCGCGGGCGTAAGCGGCCGCAGCGTAGGCATACGGCCCCGCTCCGACGACGAGCAGCTCGGTGTCCGGCATGAGCGCATTGTCACTCGTCGCGGCGGCGGATCCCAGACCTTCAGGGGTGGCGGACGCTCAGTCCTCCAGGGGCGCGGCGGCGACGACCCCCCGCCGCACCCGGCGGACGACGTCCCGCGCGGTCTCCCTCAGGGCGCCTGGCCCGGCGGCATCGGCCACCTGGCCGCTCAGGTCGACCAGCTGCTTCATCCAGCGCACGAAGTCGCCGGCGGTCAGGTAACCCGCCTCGAGCACCTCGGACAGGTCGTCGCCCTCGGTCCAGCGGTAGGCCGCCCACGCGAGGCCGGCGTCGGGGCGGCGCAGGAAGTCGAGCCGGTGGTCGCGCTCCACCGCGGACAGCTCCCGCCACAGCCGCTCGAGAGCGTCGATCGCCCGCCCCGCGTCCCCGCCCGGCACCCGTGCGGAGACCACGTCGTCGGCGCGGCGGGCCTCGTAGACCAGGAACGACAGCGCGGCCGCCAGCCCCGACGACCCGAGCCCGTCGAGCACCCCGAGCCGGAGCGCCTCGGCGACCACCAGGTCGAGCTCGGAGTAGATGCTGCGCAGCGGGCGGCCGAGGTCGGTGACGTGGTCGCCGGAGAGGTAGCCGAGGGCCACCAGGACCTCGCAGACCCGGTCGAACTGACGGGCCACGGTGTTGGTGCGCTGCTCGACCCGTCGTTGGAGCGTGCGGGCGTCCCGGTCGAGCTTGTACCAGCGCTCGGACCAGCGAGCGTGCTCCTCGCGGTCCGGGCAGGCGTGGCACGGGTGGTCGCGCAGCTGCCGTCGCAGCGCCTCGACCTCCTCCTGCTCCGGCGACGGGCGTGCCGAGCCCGAGCCCGACGACGGGGGCGGCGGAGGTGGTGCGGTGAGCCCGTGCGTGACGTTGCGCAGGGTCGAGGCAAGGTCGCGGCGCATCTGGGGGTTGCGGGCGTTGAACTGCCGTGGCAGCCGCACTCGCGTCACCGGCGTGACGGGGGTCGGGAAGTCGACCAGGCTCAGTCGACGGGCCTGTCGTTCGGCGGTCAGCACCTGCGGGCGCGGGCCGTCGGAGGAGGCGCCGCCCCGGTCGAGCACGATCGCGAAGCCGGCGAACTTGCCGCCCGGGACCTCGATCACGTCGCCGCGATGGAGGTTCGCCAGCGAAGCGATCACCTCCTCGCGGCGGTCGGCCTTCCGCGAGCGCGCCATCGTCTTCTCGAGATCGGAGACGCGGTGCCGCAGGGCGGCGTACTCCATGAAGTCGCCCCGGTCGCAGGTCGCCGCCTCGGCGTAGCCCTGCAGAGCGTCCTGGCTCTTGGTCAGCTGCCGCGCCAGCCCGACCACGGCCTTGTCCGCCTGGAACTGGGCGAAGGACATCTCCAGGAGCTCGCGAGCCCGCTCCCGTCCCACCTGCTCGACCAGGTTGACGGCCATGTTGTACGACGGGCGGAAGCTCGAGCGGAGCGGGTAGGTACGCGTGGAGGCCAGACCCGCCACCTCGGCCGGGTTCATGCCCGGCTGCCACAGCACGACCGCATGGCCCTCGACGTCGAGGCCGCGGCGACCGGCCCGGCCGGTCAGCTGGGTGTACTCCCCCGGCGTGATGTCGGCGTGGGTCTCGCCGTTCCACTTCGACAGCTTCTCCAGCACGACGGTCCGGGCCGGCATGTTGATACCGAGCGCGAGCGTCTCGGTGGCGAACACGGCCTTGGCCAGCCCTCGGACGAACAGCTGCTCGACGCACTGCTTGAACACCGGAAGCATGCCGGCATGGTGTGCCGCGACGCCGCGGGAGAGGCCGTCGAGGAAGTCGTGGTAACCCAGGACGTGGCGGTCCTGGTCGGGCAGCTCGGCGCAGGTCTCCTCGACGTACTCGACGATCTCGTCGCGCTCCTCCGGCGTGGTGAGCCGGATGCCGGCCCGTCGGCACTGCTCGACAGCGGCGTCGCAGCCGACCCGGCTGAAGATGAACACGATCGCCGGCAGCAGCCCCACCGCGTCGAGCTGGTCGAGCACGTCGACGCGGCTGGGGATCCAGACCCGGCGACCGTTGCCGACCGGTCGACGGCCGCCGCGCTGGGGCCGGCCCTTCGGCGTACGACGATCGCGGATGTGCGTGCTGGCCCAGTCGTCGCGGGCGATCCGGAGCAGCTCGTGGTTGACCGGCGCGCCCTCACGGACGAAGCCGGCCGAGGCGTCCACGTCGGAGGTGGCGAACAGGTCGAGCATCCGGCGGCCGACGAGCACGTGCTGGTAGAGCGGCACCGGTCGGCGTTCCTCGACGATGGTGTCGGTGTCGCCGCGGACGGTCTCCAGCCACTCGCCGAACTCCTCGGCGTTGGAGACAGTCGCCTAGAGCGAGACCAGCGACACCGAGTCGGGCAGGTGGATGATCACCTCTTCCCAGACCGCTCCCCGCGAGCGGTCGGCGAGGTAGTGCACCTCGTCCATCACGACGTACCCCAGGCCGAGCAGCGTGCCGGAGCCGGCGTAGAGCATGTTGCGCAGCACCTCGGTGGTCATCACCACGACCGGTGCGTCACCGTTGACCGAGGTGTCGCCGGTCAGCAGCCCGACCGCGTCGACCCCGTGCCGCGCCACCAGGTCGTGGTACTTCTGGTTGGACAGGGCCTTGATCGGGGTGGTGTAGAAGCACTTGCGGCCGGACTCGAGCGCCAGATGCACCGCGAACTCCCCCACCACGGTCTTGCCCGACCCGGTGGGCGCGGCCACCAGCACGCCACGACCTTCCTCGACGACGTGGCAGGAGCGGACCTGGAAGGCGTCGAGGGTGAAGTCGTAGCCGGCCGCGAAGGCGTCGAAGACCGGGTGGTCCGCAGAGGTCACACCAGTACCGTAAGCGCGCCCGGGGCGCACTCGACGGTGAGGGGCAGGGCACCGAACCGCTCGCCGTCGGCGTAGGACACGATCCCCGGCGCCGCCACGGTCACCGACCGCACGAGGTGGTGCTCGTACTGCGGGTGGTGGATGTGGGTGCCCTTGAAGAGCTTGGGGTAGGTACGGATCAGGTCGGGCTTGCTGATCGGCTTGATGATGACCACGTCGAGGAACCCGTCGTCGAGGACGGCGCCCTCGGTGATCCGCAGCCCGCCGCCGAACGACGGCCCGTTGCCGACCGCGACCAGCATCGCGTCGAGCCGCACCTCACGGTCGTCGAGCTGGAGGACGTAGGGCAGGGGCTCGAAGACCCGCAGCTCGGCCAGGGTCGCCAGGTTGTAGCGCATCTGGCCCTTCGGCCAGGTCATCCGGTTGGCACGCTCGTTGACCACCGCGTCGAACCCGGCGGCGAGCACGGTGAGGAAGTAGCGCCCGTTGCTGCGCGCGAGGTCGACGGTCCGGGTGCGCCCGCCGATCACGATGTCGGCGGCAGCGGCGGCGTCCTTGCGGGGCATGTCGAAGTAGCGGGCCACGTCGTTGCCCGTGCCGGCCGGGATCATCCCGAGCGGCGTGCTGGTGCCGCCGACCGCCTGCAGGGCCAGGTGGACCATGCCGTCGCCTCCGCAGACCACGAGAGCGTCGACCTGGTCGGCGACGCACTGGCGGGCGAGGTCGAGGGACTCGTCGGCGTCGCGCCCCTCCAGGTTGCGCACCACCAGGCCGGCCGCGCGCAACCGGGCCAGCGCGACGTCGCGCATCTTCGCGCCCTTGCCCTTGCCCGCGGTGGGGTTCGTCAGGAGGGCGATCTCGCGACTCGGCACGGGCGCAGACTAGCCGGTGCGGGGCGTTGTCAGGGACGCCGGTCGACCCGCAGCCGGACGGCGTAGGCGCCGTCCTGCGCGCCCACGGCGCGCGCCAGCCGGGCCACGGCCTGCAGCGCCGTCTCGGCGTCCAGCCGGATGCCGGGCACCGCCAGCAGCACCCGCTCGCCGTCGCCCACCAGCAGCACCTCACCATGGCGCCAGTACTGGTGCGCGCGCACCCGCACCTGGTCGCCCACGACTGGCTCCGGGTAGGCGTCGTCGACGGCCAGCAGGTCGCAGGCCACCGGGTCGTGCCCCTCGGCGGTCAGTCGGCCGGCGACCCGGTGGCCGGCGCCGAGTCCGCGGTCGGAGGCCCAGGTCACCTCGGTCTCGCCGAGCCAGTCGGGCAGGTCGAACGCGTCGATCTCGTCGTACGACGAGGGCTCATGGGGTGGCGGAGTCACGAGCCGCCCTCTCGACGCCGCACCGGTCCACTCACAGGGGCGACAGCTCGTCGTCCGCCCACTGCTGCGACGGCTTGTGGGCGCCGCGACCGCGGAGGCGGTCGGAGACCCGCGCGATGATCTCCGAGAGCACGAACAGCATGAGCATCGGGATCGCCAGCATCAGCATGGAGAAGGGGTCGGTCGACGGGGTCGCCACCGCCGCGAAGACCATTGTCCCGATGATGATCCAGGGGCGGTACTTGGCCAGCTGCTGGCCGGTGATGACCCCGGCGAAGTTGAGCAGCACGACGAACAGCGGGATCTCCATCGCGATGCCGAAGATCAGCAGCATCCGCATCATGAACGAGAAGTACTTGGAGAAGTCGACCAGGTTGACCACGCCCTTGGGCGTGAACGAGATCAGGACCGTGAGGCCCTTGGGAAGGACGTAGTAGCCGAGCGCGACGCCCGCGAGGAACAGCGGCCCGGCCACGCACGCGAACATCCGGGAGTACTTCTTCTCGTTCTCGTGCAGGCCCGGCACGATGAACGCCCAGATCTGGTAGAGCCAGTAGGGACTGGAGGCGATCACGGCCACGACGCCGCACAGCTTCATCTGCAGCAGCAGACCACCCGTGGCGTCCTGCACGACCTGCTCGGTGTGCACCGAGCCGCGCAGCTGCTCCTGGGCCTGGGTGTAGGGGTGCTGGACCAGGACGAGCAGCTGGTCGTAGAAGTAGATCGCGACGAAGAACAGGATCACCAGCAGCAGCGCGGACCGGATCAGGCGCGCGCGGAGCTCGCGGAAGTGGTCGGAGAGCGCCATCCGCCCGTCGGGGCCGACGGCGTTGTGAGGCTTGCCGCGCAGGACGTCGACGACGCCGACGAAGGACACGGGACCCGCTCTCTGTCTGCTCGACTGGGCTTACGAAAGGCGGCCGCTCAGGCGGTGGAGTCGTCCCGGTGGGCCGTCGCCTCGCGCTCGGCGGCCTGCTTGGCCTCGAACGCCTCGCGCTCGGCGGCCTGCTTGGCCTCCAGCGAGAGCTGAGAGTCC
>JAHEXO010000138.1 GCA_023252065.1 Nocardioides sp.
GACGGTCCTGGCCCAGGCGATGGTCCACGAGGGCCTGAAGGCGGTCGCTGCCGGCATCAACCCGATGGGGCTCAAGCGAGGCATGGACGCCGCCGCCGAGGCCGTCGGCGACGCGCTGCGCGAGGCGGCGCGCGAGGTCGAGTCCAAGGAGGACATGGCCTCGGTCGCCACGATCTCCAGCCGTGACGCCCTGATCGGCGAGCTGCTCGCCGAGTCCTTCGACAAGGTCGGCAAGGACGGCGTGATCACGGTCGAGGAGTCCAACACCATGGGCACCGAGCTCGAGTTCACCGAGGGCATGCAGTTCGACAAGGGCTACATCTCGGCGTACTTCGTGACCGACCCCGAGCGCATGGAGTCCGTCCTCGACGACCCCTACATCCTGTTGCACCAGGGCAAGATCTCGGCGATCTCCGACCTGCTCCCGCTGCTGGAGAATGTCATCGCCGCGGGCAAGCCGCTCTTCATCCTGGCCGAGGACGTCGACGGCGAGGCGCTCTCGACGCTGGTCGTCAACAAGATCCGCGGCACCTTCAACGCCGTGGCGGTCAAGAGCCCGGCGTTCGGCGACCGTCGCAAGGCGATGATGCAGGACATCGCGACCCTGACCGGTGGTCAGGTCATCGCCCCCGAGGTCGGCCTCAAGCTCGACCAGGTCGGGCTCGAGGTGCTCGGCACCGCCCGCCGCGTGGTGGTCACCAAGGACAACACCACCATCGTCGAGGGTGGCGGTGACACCGGCGAGGTCGAGGGCCGGGTCAACCAGATCAAGGCCGAGATCGAGAACACCGACTCCGACTGGGACCGCGAGAAGCTCCAGGAGCGACTCGCCAAGCTGGCCGGCGGCGTGTGCGTGATCAAGGTCGGCGCCGCCACCGAGGTGGAGCTGAAGGAGAAGAAGCACCGCATCGAGGACGCCGTCTCCGCGACGCGCGCCGCGATCGAGGAGGGCATCGTCCCCGGCGGTGGCTCCGCGCTCATCCACGCGGTCTCGGTGCTCGACGGCGACCTCGGCCTCACCGGTGACGAGGCTGCCGGCGTGCGCATCGTGCGCCGCGCGGTCGACGAGCCGCTGCGCTGGATCGCCGAGAACGGTGGCGAGAACGGCTACGTCATCGTCAGCAAGGTCCGCGAGGCCGGCCCGGGCGTCGGCTACAACGCCGCGACCCACGAGTACGGCGACCTGGTCGCCCAGGGCGTCATCGACCCGGTCAAGGTCACCCGCTCCGCGCTGGTCAACGCCACCTCGATCGCGGCCATGCTGCTGACGACCGAGACCCTGATCGTGGAGAAGCCCGAAGAGGAAGAGGCCCAGCCCGCCGCCGGTCACGGCCACGGGCACGGTCACTGACCTGGCACTCGCGTCACGCCTCAACCCGCTGACCCGGCGTTTCCGTCACGACGGAAACGCCGGGTCAGCGCATTTCAGCGTGACGGAATCGCCAGGTCAGCGTCGTACGGCGAGGGTCGGGGGAGGAGCGGAGCCGGCCGGTAGCATGTGGGAGTGGAGCGCGAGTCCTTGCCCGAGCGGCCAGTCCTGCCCGAGAAGTTCGCCCCGATGGGGCTCACCTACGACGACGTGCTGCTGCTCCCGGGCTACAGCGACCTCGCGCCCAGCGACATCGACACCACCACCCGGCTGACCCGCGAGATCGACCTCAAGGCGCCGCTGGTCAGCGCCGCGATGGACACCGTGACCGAGAGCCGGATGGCGATCGCGATGGCCCGCGAGGGCGGCATCGGCATCCTCCACCGCAACCTCGCGATCGACGAGCAGGCCTACCAGGTGGACCTGGTCAAGCGCACCCAGACCGGGATCATCTCCAACCCCGTCACCATCGGGCCCGACCGGACCCTGGAGGACCTCGACCGGATCTGTGGTGAATACCGGGTCTCCGGGCTCCCGGTCGTCGACACCGACGACCGCCTGCTCGGCATCATCACCAACCGCGACCTGCGCTTCACTCCCGTCGCGGAGTGGGCGACCACCAAGGTCGACGAGGTGATGACCCCGATGCCGCTGGTCACCGGCCGCCTCGGTATCTCTCGCGACGAGGCCACCGCCCTCCTGCGCCAGCACAAGCGCGAGCGCCTGCCGCTCATCGACGAGCAGGGTCGCCTCGGCGGCCTGATCACCGTCAAGGACTTCGTCAAGGGCGAGCAGTTCCCCGACGCGTCCTACGACGCTCACGGGCGCCTGCTGGTCGGCGCGGCCATCGGCTACTTCGGCGACGCCTGGCAGCGCGCCACCACGCTGGTCGACGCCGGCGTCGACGTCCTCGTCGCCGACACCGCCCACGGCTACGTCCGGATGCTGCTGGAGATGGTGGAGCGGCTGAAGTCCGACCCCGCCACCCGCCACGTGCAGGTGATCGGCGGCAACGTCGCCACCCGCGAGGGCGCCCAGGCGTTCATCGACGCCGGTGCCGACGCGGTCAAGGTCGGCGTCGGCCCGGGCTCCATCTGCACCACCCGCGTCGTCACCGGGGTCGGCGTGCCGCAGGTGACCGCCGTCCATGAGGTCGCCCTCGCGGCCAAGCCGGCCGGCGTCCCGGTGATCGCCGACGGCGGTCTCAAGCACTCCGGCGAGATCGCCAAGGCGATCGTCGCCGGTGCCGACTCGGTGATGGTCGGCTCGCTGCTCGCCGGCTGCGAGGAGTCGCCGGGTGACCTGGTCTTCGTCAACGGCAAGCAGTTCAAGACCTACCGCGGGATGGGCTCGCTGGGCGCGATGAGCAGCCGAGGCAAGAAGTCCTACTCCAAGGACCGCTACTTCCAGGCCGAGGTCACCTCCGACGACAAGATCGTGCCCGAGGGCATCGAGGGCCAGGTCGCCTACCGCGGCCCGCTCTCCGCCGTCGCCCACCAGCTCCTCGGGGGCCTCAACCAGTCGATGTTCTACGTCGGCGCCCGCACCGTCGCCGAGCTCCAGGACAAGGGCCGCTTCGTGCGGATCACCCAGGCCTCGCTCGCCGAGAGCCACCCCCACGACGTGCAGATGACCGTCGAGGCGCCCAACTACACCGGTCGATAGAGCCGGCCTCAGCCCGTCTCGCCCAGCAGCGCCAGCAAGGCCCGCGCGTAGGCGCCCTCGGGCTCGACGTCGACGAACCTGCGCTCCTCGTCGCCGAGCAGCATCGACACGGCGTACCCGGGTGTCTCGCCGGCCAGGTAGGCCAGCTCCATGAACGCCTCGCCGAGCGCGTCACGCAGCTGGTCCTCGCGCGGCAGCCACAGCGCGTCCGCGGCCTCGAGGCTGTCGAGCGCCCACTCGGTCGTGCCGTTGAAGGCGAAGATGGGCTGGCCGTTCGGCGGCTGGAGCCGCTCGATCACCATGTCGCTGAGCACGAACACCTCGTCGTCGAGGTCGTGGTCGAGCACCGCGAACCGGTCGCCCTTCACCGGGCTCCAGGTCAGCCCTGCGTCACGCAGGGCGAGGGCGAGGTCGCGGGGGATCACGCCCCCAGTGTGGGGGACGCGTCGCAATCAGGCTGCACGGCTAGGGTCGGCGCATGTCGAGCTCGGTGACCGTCGTGGAGATCCGGCGCTACCCGGTGAAGTCGATGGCCGGCGAGTCGCTGACCGAGGTGGAGGTCGACGCCCGCGGCCTGGTCGGCGACCGGTGGTACGCCGTGGTCGACGGCGACGGGAAGCTGTCCTCCGGCAAGAGCTCGCGCCGTTTCCGGCGTCGCGACGCGGTCTTCGACTTCGGCTCCCGTACGACGGACCAGGGCGTGGAGGTGACCGGTCGCGGCGGCGCGTGGCCGGCCGGTGACCCTGCTCTCGACGCCGCGTTGAGCGACGCGATGGGCGACCCGGTCCGGGTGCTGCCGGAGGCAGAGACGCCCCACTTCGACGACACCGCGCTGTCCCTTGTCGGCACCGCGTCGCTCGACTGGTGCCGTGAGCACCTCGGGGTCGACGCCGACCCACGCCGGCTCCGCCCCAACCTGCTGGTGAGCACGACCGAGCCGTTCGTCGAGGAGTCGTGGATCGGCGAGGTGGAGGTCGGGGGAGTCGTGCTGCGCACGGTGGGTCCCACCGAGCGCTGCCGGATGATCGACATCGCCCAGCAAGGGCTCCCCCGGGAGGAGGGCCAGTGGCTCAAGGCCCTGACTCGCACCCGTGAGCGAAACCTCGGCATCTACCTCGACGTCGTCACCCCGGGAGTCGTCCGGGTCGGCGACGAGGTGGTGCTGCGCGGTCGGTAGGCGGCCGTCAGGGCATCCGCAGCTGCAGGATGGGGGAGAACCCACCGCCGTGTGCGCCGGCGGCTCCTGCCATCGACGTGCTCGGGAGCCCCACGGTCCACCACCGGGGCCGCCCGCCGGTCGACACCGCGCCGACCCGTACGCCACCCACCGCGAGCGGCGTGATCGCGGTGCTCGCGGTCTTGGCGGCCGGGCCGAGCGCACGCTCCGGCTGCCACTGGGTCGTCTGCGCACGGGTGGCGCGGACGACGACGCGGCCGTCGAGGCGCTCCGCGGCCAGCCACGTCCGGCCGGTCGCGTCGACGGTCAGCGCCGGCGAGGAGTACGGCGACCACAGGCCCTCGACGGGCGGGGCGCCGTGCCAGCGTCCGTCCCCGGTCGTGCTCCGCAGGGTGAGGCCGCCACGGGCCGTGACCGCCGTCAGCCAGACCCGTCCGTCGTCGGTGCCGGCGAGAGCAGGCGACGAGGAGACCGACCAGCCCTGACCGAGAGCGTCGAGGTGGCCCCATCGTCCGTGACCGCGCTGGTGGCGGGTCTCCAGCGTCCCGTGCCCGGTGACCGCCGCGAGCCAGAGCCGACCGTCCGCGGCGGTGACGAGGGCAGGTGAGGTGTGCGTGGCCCACGAGCCCGGCTGACCCATCCGGGCGCCCCGCCGCCAGCGCAGACCGGTGGTCTGCCGCTCGGCCAGGGTGCCGGTGGCGGTGACCGCGACCAGGTGCAGGCGGCCGCCGCCGTCGACGGCCAGGCTCGGTGACGCGGTCGTCGACCAGCCACCGCCCAGGCTGCGCGGGCGCGTCCATCCGTGGTCACCCCAGGTGTGGGCGGTGAGCAGGAGGCCCGACCGGCTGACGGCCGCGAGCCAGGTCCGGCCGCGGGCGTCGGTGGTCAGCGCCGGAGTGGTGTCCGGCGTCCACGAGCCGGCCGGACCGATCCGGAGCGAGTGCCGCATCGGACCGCCGACGAGCAGGTTGCCCGCTGACGTGCTGCGCACCCACCAGGTGCGGCCCTGGGCGTCGAGCGTGGAGGTCGCGGCGCGGGCGGCTCCGAGCGATGGTGCGGGTGCGACGTCGGCGAGGTGCAGGTAGCGGAAGTCGGACGTCGGCACGGTCCGCACGTCGTACCCGCCGGCCACGGCGTAGTTGTACTCCTCGACGGTGACCGTCCCGTCGCCCACGGCCTCGACCCAGGCCACGTGACCGACCCGGCCGTCGTCGGTCTGCGCCACGGCGCCCACGGCGGGCACGTCGTCGACGAGGTAGCCGAGCGCCTTGGCGTTGTCGTCCCAGTTCCCGGCGTCGCCGAAGGAGCCGCCGTCCATGGTGTTGCTGAAGTCCGCGATGCCGTTGGTCTCCCGCAGCCGCCAGGCCACGAAGCTCGTGCAGTTGCGCAGCGCGAAGCCCCACGGGTCGCCGTAGGTGCCCTGGTAGTACCAGATGTGCTTGGCGCACTCCCGAGGCGGCGGCGGGGTGTCGGGCTTGGTCGGCCCGGCGTGCCCGGGCTTGTGCGGCCCGCCCGGCTTGTCGGGCTTGCCCGGCTTGTGCGGGTGCTGGCCCGGACCGGTCGGGTCCTGGGCGTGACGATGCGGTTTCAGGGGTACCAGCGGGCAGTGGCCGAGCCCGCGGTAGGGGTAGTCGTCGTCGGCGTGCGACGCCGGTGCCAGGCCTATCAGTCCCATCGCCGTGACGGCGACCACGAGAGTCCCCCCGATGACCCGGCGAGGGCGCCGACCTCCTCGGGGGAAGGACATGGTGGCTCCGTTCGCGTGTGGCCTCACCAAGGTCGCACGGGCCCACGGAGCGCGCTGGAGAACGCCGGAACTGGACGGTAAAAGGTCTCGCTAGGCTGCCCTGCGTGAGCGAGATCGAGATCGGGCGCGCCAAGCGCGGGCGACGGGCCTACTCCTTCGACGACATCGCGATCGTCCCGAGCCGGCGCACCCGCGACCCCGAGGAGGTCAGCGTCGCCTGGCAGATCGACGCCTACCGCTTCGAGCTCCCCATCGTCGCCGCCCCCATGGACTCCGTGATGTCGCCCGAGAGCGCCATCGCCCTCGGCCGGCACGGCGGTCTCGGTGTCCTCAACCTCGAAGGTCTCTGGACGCGCTACGACGACCCGTCCGACCTCTACGCCGAGATCGCGACCCTCGACCCCGCCG
>JAHEXO010000139.1 GCA_023252065.1 Nocardioides sp.
ACCCCGGTCGCGGGCATCACGCCCTGGGAGGACATGCACGCCTTCCCCGGTACGACCGCCGTACCGTCCAAGATCAAGGTCGGAGACGCCACCGCTCGCCGGATCGCGAACGCCACGTCCGTGACCACCGCCCAGGCCTCCCAGGGCTTCTCCGAGCTCCGCGCCCCGGCTCTCGTGGCGGGACTCGGCGCCCGCGCGCTGTCGATGGCCACGGGTCGTCCCTACCTCAACCCCCAGGTCGCTCCGGCCGGACGCGCTGCGGCCGGTGGCCCGGTCGACGCCGACATGGTCGCCGGCGGCAACCTCGTGGCGACCGAGTCGACCGGTGACATCCTCTTCGGCGCGCTCGGCACGATCACGTCGGTGTGCGGCGACGCGGTCTCCGGGTTCGGCCACCCGATGCAGTTCGCCGGCAGCACGACGTACGGCCTGGCCGGCGCCGACGCGCTCTACGTCCAGTCCGACTCGCTCGGCTCGTCGTTCAAGGTCGCCAACATCGGTGACGTGATCGGCACCGTCGACCAGGACCGGATGACGGGCATCTTCGGCACTCTCGCCGGTGACGGGCCGCCGGACTTCCCGGTCACCTCCGACATCACCTACACCCCGACCGGCGGCACCGCGATCAACCGCGTCGGCACCTCCCGGATCCAGCTCCCGGCCGCCACCGCCGAGGTGACGTTCTACGAGCTCCTGGCCAACCACCAGGCCACCCTGGACGCCTACCAGAAGGGTTCGGAGAACCAGTCGTGGACGGTCACGGGCAAGGACGGCAACGGTACGCCGTTCACGCTGCAGGCCGGCAACCGCTACACCGACACCACGGACATCACATCCGCCTCGGTGTGGGACCTGCCCGACATGCTCTGGCTGCTGACCCACCTCGACGGCGTCACGGTCGACTCGGTGCACCAGACCTCGCACGTCAACGACGCGACCGCGGTGCACAAGATGCAGGGCCTGCAGCAGAAGCGGGGCGGCGCCTGGGTCACGGTCGACGGCACGCACCCGGCGTTGCTGAAGGCCGGCAAGAGCGCGACCCTGCGGCTGCGCTACGTCGGCGGTGACACGGGCAAGGCGTTCTCACTTCCGGTCCCGGCCAAGGCGGCGGGCGCCCGCGGGCGGCTGTTCACCGAGGAGTCGCCGAGCTACTGGTTCGAGCGCAGCTTCCCGCGCACCCTCGGTGGCCTGAAGAAGCTGGTCGACACGATGCCTCGCAACGATCAGGCCGTCTTCGACCTGTACGCGTTCGGCGGCAAGTCCCGTCCGGTGCACGTGCACGGTCTGACCAAGGCGGAGTCCGAGGTCATCACCGGCCACGGCGGGTTCAAGGTCGTGATCAAGTGAGCTCGGTGCGCTGAGCGCCGGCTGACCACACGCAGCGGCCGCGCCGGTCACGGAACCCGTGACCGGCGCGGCCGTCGTACGTCTCGAGCGGCTGTGGCGTTGCGGAGCGACGTGTCAGGACATGGCCGGAACGGCTGGTTCGCCCGTCCCGGCCCGCTCCGCTCAGATCAGATCAGATCAGCTCAGCTCACTCTCAGCGTGGTGGTCGCCTTCGCGTATCCCGACTTGCCGGCGCTCGTGGCGTGCTTGCCGGTCGAGAAGGACCCCGGGAACGTGATCGTGCAGGTGCCGTGGGTGCCGGTCGAGCAGTGCCGGGTCCCGACCTTGACCGTCGCTCCGCCCACGGCGCTGTGGGCATCGGTGACGGTGAACACGACCCGCTGCCGGCTGCCGTGTCGCCACTTCGAGGGACTCGCGTGGAGCGTCAGCCCGGCGAGGACCTGGGTGTGCCAGAACGCGTCGCCGACATTGACCACGATGTCGCCGCGACCGCGGCTGCCCTCGATCGCCACGTTGTAGATCGCGGTCTGACCCCGCGGGATGCCCGGGGTCCGGACCGCACCCATGGCCAGGCCGTTCACCCCTGTGCGTACGGCGTGCACCTGGGGCCCGTTGTCCGACCAGGCGACCCAGAGCCGTCCGGTCGGCCCGGCGGAGAGGGCGACCGTCGTCGCGAACTTCGTGTGCGGAACCGTGGCCCAGGTCGAGGAGCCGACCTTCCACACCCGGACCGACGTGCAGCTCGGGAAGCCGACGCAGTAAGCGAGATAGACGCCCCCGCCCACTCGAGCGGCGAGCGCCGTCCGTCCGGTCGAGATCGACTGGGCGTTGCTGCTCGACCCCGGGGCCTGGAGCGGGGTCCCGACGGTCGGGTAGATCTGCATGGCGAAGGTGCCGTGCGTGGACGGGGTGCCGCCGCTCTGGAACCAGGACGCCCAGACGGCCGAACCCGACCTGACCAAGGTCACGTCGTAGATCGAACCGCCGGCGGGAGAGGTGTAGGTCTGGTCGGCACCGAGCCCGGTCCCCACGTGCCACCTGAGGTCGCCGTTCAGGGGGGTCGCCGCGACCGGGGTGCCGTCCGCCAGCGTGGTCGCACCCATGCCGTAGAGGCCGCTCAGGTTGGTGTCGCCGCCGATCGTGTCTGCGGGCAGCGCCCAGCCGCCGCCGGAGTTGCTGCTGGTGGCCGTGTACATCTGGTTCTGCGACCAGGTGCCCGAGCCGAGGTCCTTCTGTCCCACGAACATCGTCCGCAGCGACGTCCCGCCCTCGGAGACGATGATCGGGCTGGTGTCCATGGTGCTCCAGCCGGTGGCGAACAGGTTGTTCTGGGCTGCCGTCGACCCGTTGGTGTTCAGGGCCGTGTGACCGATCGTCGTACCGCCGCCGCTCAGGTCGTGGGGGTAGACGACGTGCAGGATGCCGTTGGCGGCTCGCGTCATGCTCGCTCGGTAGGTGATGCCAACCGTGCTCCTGGAGATCTTGGTCCACGATCCCGGTCCGCCCTTGGCGACGCTGCGGTCGTGGTGCGCCGGTGCGCCGACCGCGCCTCCGGTGGCCGCGGTCAGGGCTGCGGTGGTGAGGGTGGCGGTCGCGGCCAGCGCGAGCAGGATCGAGGTGCGTCTCATGAGAACCTCCGGGGGTTCGGCGGCGGGCGGAGCCAGCGTCCCCTGCCACCCACCCGGAGGACCATGGCCCCTGGGGACCATTCTCGAGGTGGCCTTACCCTGAGCGGGTGACGGACGCGCTCCACCCGCTGGTCGACCTGATCCGTGACTCGGTCATCGGCGAGGACCACGTGATGACGACGCCCTACGGGCCTCGTCGCGTCACCTACGCCGACTACACGGCCTCGGGCCGCGCGCTGACCTTCATCGAGGACTTCATCCGCGACCAGGTGCTCCCCAGCTACGCCAACACCCACACCGAGTCCAGCGGGACCGGCCTGCAGACCAGCCGGCTGCGCGAGGAGGCCCGCGAGATCATCCACGAGGCGGTCGGCGGCGACGACGACACGGTCGTGATCTTCGCCGGGTCCGGCTGCACCGGCGCGATCGCCAAGATGATCGGCGTCCTGGGTCTACGGATCCCCTCGGAGCTCGACGACCGCCACGACCTCGTCGGCCACATCCCCCCATCGCAACGGCCCGTGGTGTTCCTCGGTCCCTACGAGCACCACTCCAACGAGGTGTCGTGGCGGGAGACGATCGCCGACGTCGTCACCATCCACGAGGACCAGGACGGTCACATCGACCAGGGCGAGCTCGCTGAGCAGCTGGAGAAGTACGCCGACCGGCCCCTCAAGGTGGGCTCCTTCTCGGCCGCCTCCAACGTCACCGGGATCGTCTCGGACACCCACGGCATCTCCGAGCTGCTGCACCGCCACGGCGCCCTGTCGTTCTGGGACTTCGCCGCGGCCGCGCCGTACGTCGACATCGAGGTGCGTGCGCCCGAGGGCCGGCCGCTGGCCTACAAGGACGCGATCTTCCTCTCGCCGCACAAGTTCATCGGTGGCCCGTCCACGCCGGGTGTGCTGGTGGCGCGCCGCGAGCTCTTCCACAACCGGGTGCCCGACGTCCCGGGCGGCGGGACCGTCGCCTACGTGAACACCGACGAGCACCGCTACCTCGAGGACCCGTCGCTACGGGAAGAAGGCGGCACGCCGGCGATCATCGAGGCGGTGCGCGCCGGGCTGGTCTTCCAGCTCAAGCAGGCGGTCGGGGCCGAGGTGATCCGGGCCTCCGAGGCGCGCCTCCTGCGCCGGGCGGTCAGGTCCTGGCTCGAGGAACCTGCCATCGAGCTGCTCGGCAACCTCGAGGCCGAGCGACTCTCCATCGTCTCCTTCGTGGTGCGCTCGCCGTCCGGGCGCTACCTCCACCACAACTACGTCGTCGCGCTGCTCAACGACCTCTTCGGCGTGCAGGCTCGGGGAGGTTGCTCGTGTGCCGGCCCCTACGGCCACCGGCTGCTCGGCATCGACATCGACCGCTCCCACGAGTTCGAGCGCGAGATCACCGGTGGGTGCGAGGGGATAAAGCCCGGCTGGGTGCGGGTGAACTTCAACTACTTCCTCTCCGACACCGTCGCCGACTACCTCGTCGACGCCGTCCGGATGGTCGCTCGCGACGGGTGGCGGCTCCTCGGTGACTACCGCTTCGACACCCAGAGCGGCCGGTGGCGCCACCGCGACGGGCTCGTCGAGCCTCCGATCAGCCTGCGCACGATCTCCTATGACGGAGGCGTCGTCTCGATGCCGTCCGAGCGGCTGACCGGGGGAGAGGACCTCCTGGCCCAGCAGCTCTGCGACGCCGCCGAGATCCTCGCCGCGGCCACCGGACCCGACCTCCAGGAGCACCCCGGCCACGTGAGCGCGGACTTCGAGCACCTGCGGTGGTTCGACCTCCCTCCGGGCTGTCTCGTCCACTGACCCTGGACGACTGACGTGCTGGGGATCACGCCGTGGAAGCCGTCGAGGAGTGCCTACGGGCTGGCGCGGCGACGTATGATGTAAGAGTCGCAGAAGCGATCAAGTCCATTACATCAGTGCACCAGGGTCGGCCCTCCGGACGGGCCGGGAAGAGTGAGAGACATGAGCACGCAGATCTACCTGTTGGGGGGACTTCAGGAGGGTCGTGTCCCATCCGATCGGGACCTGCGTCAGCAGCGTGAGGCGCGTCAGCAGCGCCGCCTGCACCACCCTCACCGTCGTTTCCTGCGTCGCCACTGAGCCCAGCCGGGGGAGTGGTCGCACGAGCGGCCACCCGCACCGGGCTAGCGTGACGGCATGACCGAGCACGCCCCGGAGACCCTGCGCACTCTCGACCTGACCCGCCTCGAAGCCGGTCGCTACCGCGCCACCAACACGCGTGGCGGAGAGCTGGTGGTCGGGTCGGGCGACGACGCCGACTTCACGCCGGTCGAGCTGCTGCTGGCGGCGCTGGCCGGCTGCACCGCCATCGACGTCGACCTGATCACCGGACGGCGGGCGGAGCCTGAGTCGTTCGACATCGGCGTACGAGGACACAAGGTCCGCGACGACGGCGGATCACACCTGGTCGACCTCGGCGTGACTGTCGCGATCACCTTCCCCGACGGGGAAGGCGGCGACGCGGCACGCTCGATCCTTCCGCGCGCCCTCCAGCAGACCGGCGACCGGTTGTGCACCGTCGGACGCACCCTCCAGCTCGGTACGTCGATCTCCTACGACGTGTCCTAGCCCCGCCGGGGGACCGGCCGGGTGTCAGCCGGTGGTGACCTTGGTGATGGTCACCTTCTCGTTCGGGTGACCGTCACCTGCGCCGTTGGCGTCGTCGGAGCCCTGGGCTGCGACCTTCTTGACAGCGGCCACGCTCGACGGCGAGATCTTCCCGAAGACGGTGTAGTCCGGGGACAGGGGAGTGTCCTGGTAGACGACGAAGAACTGCGAGCCACCACTGTGCGGCGCCGAAGTGCGAGCCATCGCGAGCGTGCCCGGACCGTAGGTCTCGGTGCCGCTGAGCTCGTCGGGGATCGTGTAGCCGGGACCACCCGCCCCGGTGCCGGTCGGGTCACCGCACTGGAGCACGTAGATGCCGCTGGTCGTGAGCCGGTGGCACGGGGTGTTGTCGTAGTACCCCTGCTTGGCCAGCGAGACGAATGACGCGACCGTGCACGGTGCCTTCGTGGCGTCGAGGGTCGCGTCCAAGGTGCCGGCCGACGTCTCGATCGTGGCCTTCACGGTGCCGGTGAGGTCGGTGGTCGACGGCGGAGGGGTGACCTTCTTGGCGGGCTGTCCGGTGACGGTGTAGTCGCACGCTGTGCCGCCGGCGGCAGCCGACGAGGACGCTGACGAGCCGGCGCTCGTGGGGGGCTCGGTGGCGGTGGTGCTGCTCGAGCCGCCGCCGCAGGCGGTGAGGACGGCGAGCAGGGGGAGGGCGGCAGGCAGGGCCAGCAGGGCACGGTGTCGTCTCGGCACGGCCCGATCGTAGGAGGGGAGTGGTTGCCGCCCTCC
>JAHEXO010000140.1 GCA_023252065.1 Nocardioides sp.
GACTCGCGGGCCTGGTGGGCCTCGGTCTCGGCCTGTTCACGCAGGGCCGCGGCCTCGGCCTGGGCCGCGTCGAGGAGCTCCTGGGCACGCTCCTGCGCCTCGGCAGTGCGGGACTCGACCAGGTCGCGGGTCTCGGAGTCCTGCTGGTCGGCGCGGGCACGGGCTCCGGCGACCACGGCCTCGGCCTCCTGGTGGGCCTGCTCGCGGACGCGTTCGGCCTCGGCGCGCACCGCGGCGTCGTGCTCGTCGGCCCGGCGCACCTGCTCGGCCGCGTGGCTCTCGGCCTCGGCCACGATCTGGTCGCGGTGGGTCTGCGCGGTCTGCATGAGGACCCGGGCCTGCTCGCCGGCGTCGCTGACGACCTGCTGGGCATCGGTGGAGCTGTCCTCCAGCACGGTCCGGGCCTGCTCACGCGCCCGTAGGGCTTCGGCGTGCAGTGCCTCCGCCTCCGTGCGGAGCGTCTCGGCCCGCTCGGTGGCGGCGCTGGCCTCCGCCTCGGCGTGCGAGACCAGCTCGTCGGCGACCTTCTGGGCATGGCGGAGGAGAGCAGCGGCGTGCGCTGCGCCGGTGGCCTCCGGGGCGGCTCCGACCGGACCGTCCTGCATCGCGGTCATGGGGGGATCCTCCCAGACGTCCCCAGTTCCCGGCAGCCCACCTGGAAAACTGGACGCACGGGCACGAGCGGGCCGCGATGACTCGCGACCCGCTCGCTGTCCCCGGTGCGGGACGGCAGGCCGAGGGCGTCCGGTGCACCCGGGAACGCCGCGGCCGAACGCCTCAGTGGACGGGGTGCAGGAAGCGGAACGCCGCCCAGGGCACGTGGTGCTCGACCGGGACCGCGCGGGCGGCCCGGATCGCGGCACGGCGCTCGGCGCGTCGCTCGGCACGCATGATGCGTACCTGGCGGCGCTCCTCGGCGGCTCGCACGCGCTCGGTGATCATCTGGTGGGCGACCTGCTGGGTGCCGGTCGTGTTGGTGGAGAAGGTGTTCATCTCGGGCTCCTGGCGGTGACGGTGCTGGCCGGTGGTGGCAGGCAGTGCCTTCACACTGCGGCTAAGACCCACCCCTCCGGATCTGGCATGTGACGTAGGACGTGCCTCAGATCCGCCGTCGCCGCGCGCCCGGTGCCTCAGGCGCGGTGCCGGTCGCCGGTCCCGCTCGGCTACCGGCGGAAGCGGAGGGTGACGATCTGGAAGGGGCGGAGCGAGAGGTGCGTGCCGTCCCAGTCGTCACCGGCCAGCGGGCGCTCCAGGAGGTCGACGACTTCGGCCCCGGCCGTCTCGAACCCGGCGGTGACCCGGACGCGTCCGCGCGCGCCGTACGGCTCGTAGAGGCGGACGACGACGTCGCCGGACCCGTCCTCGGCCAGCTTGACCGCCTCGACGTACGCCGGGCCGTCGAGCTGGACCAGCGGCTCCACGGCGGTGCCCACCCGGCGGCGGAGCGGCAGCGCCAGGGCGTACCCGGCCTCGGCTGCCGCGGCGACGCCGGCGCCTGGGACGATCGCGTGGCGGAAGACGTGGCGGCCCTGGTCGGTGTCCGGGTCGGGGAAGCGCGGTGCCCGCAGGAGGGTGGCCCGGACCGTGGAGTACGTCGCGCCGCCGGCACGCGGGTGCCGGGTGACGTCGTGGCCGTACGACGTGTGGTTGGCCAGCGCGACTCCGTAGCCCGGCTCGGCGACGAGCACCCACCGGTGGGCGCAGACCTCGAACCGGGCCGCGTCCCAGCTGGTGTTGACGTGCGTGGGGCGGACCACGTGCCCGAACTGCGTCTCGAAGGACGCGTGGTCGGTATGGACGTCGCAGTCGACGGCGAGCTTGAGCACACGCTCCCGCTCGTGCCAGTCGACGTCGGTCTCGATCTCGACCCGATCCCCGAGGAGCGTGAGGCACTGCACGACGCGGGAGTCGCCGAAGGCGCGCGTGACCCTCACCTCGTCACCGTCGACGACGATCGACTCGACCTCGGTCAGGTCGGTGACGGTGCGGCGGTAGTGCTCGTCGAGGTCCCAGGCGTCCCAGCGCACCGGGTGGTCCGGATGGAGCTGGAGCAGGTTGGCGGCGCCACCCGGCGGGATGGCATCCCGGCCCCAGCGCCGGTCCACGAGGGAGCGGATCACCCCGGTCTCGTCGAGCACCATCTGCAGGTCGTCGTTCTCCAGCGTGATCCCCCGGACGTCCTGCGACCCGACGGCTGTCGGCCTCGCTTCGGATGACGTCCCGGAAGAGAGAGCGGGGACGCCGCCCTGGTCGACCGGGGAGGCGTTGAACGCGACGTCCTCGTCCCCGTCGCCGGCCAGCACGTCGAGCGCGGTCTCGACCAGGCCTTCGAGCTCGGCCGTGAGCCGGGCATAGGTGGCCCGCGCCTCGCGGTGCACCCAGGCGATCGAGGAGCCCGGGAGGATGTCGTGGAACTGGTGGAGCAGCACGGTCTCCCAGGCCTGCCGCAGATTCTCGGCTGGATAGTCGAGCAGCCCGCGCACCGCCGCCGTCGCCGACCACAGCTCGGCCTCGCGCAGCAGGTGTTCACAGGCGCGGTTGCCCTGCTTCATCGCGGCCTGGGAGGTGTAGGTGCCGCGGTGGATCTCCAGGTAGAGCTCGCCGGACCAGACCGGCGCGCGTGCGCCGTACTCCTCCTCGGCGGCCTCGAAGAACGCCGCAGGCGCCTCGACCCGGACCTGCGCCGAGCCGGCCAGGTCGGCCGTACGACGGGCCCGCGCGAGCATCCCGCGGGTCGGGCCACCGCCGCCGTCGCCGTACCCGAACGGGACCAGGGCGCGCGTGGCTGCTCCCTTGTCGCGGAAGTTGGCGGCCGAATGGGCGAGCTCGGTGCCGGAGAGCTCGGAGTTGTAGGTGTCGACGGGCGGGAAGTGGGTGAGCACCTGGGTGCCGTCGATGCCCTCCCACCAGAACGTGTGGTGAGGGAAGGGGTTGGTGGTGTTCCACGAGATCTTCTGGGTCAGGAACCAGCGCATCCCGGCCAGCGCGACGATCTGCGGCAGCGCTGCGGTGTAGCCGAACGAGTCGGGCAGCCAGACCTCGCGGGGCTCGACGCCGAGGTGCTCGGCGAACCATCGCTTCCCGAGCAGGAACTGCCGCACCATCGCCTCGCCGCCCGCCATGTTGGTGTCGGACTCGACCCACATGCCGCCGACCGGGACGAAGCGACCCTCGTCGACGTAGGCCCGGACCCGGGAGAACAGGGCGGGGTGTGACTCCTCGAGCCAGGCCCACTGCTGGGCGCTCGACATCGCGTAGACCAGGGAGTCGTCGGCGTCCATGAGCTGGACGACGTTGGCGACGGTGCGGGCGACCTTGCGGACCGTCTCCCGCACCGGCCACAGCCACGCGGAGTCGATGTGTGCGTGGCCGACCGCCGAGATCCGGTGCCCTCCGGGTGTCGCCGGGACGGCGAGCGCAGGGGCCAGCACGGCCCGGGCGGCGGCAGCCGTGCCGACCACGTCGGTGAGGTCGAGGACGTCGAGGGCCCGCTCGATCGCGTCGGAGATCTCCCAGCCGCGGGCGTCGTTGTCGGGGAGCCAGAAACGGAGACCCTCCAGCACGTCGAGGTCGGCCACCAGCTCGTAGACCTCCGTCTCGAGCCGGCACAGCTCGGCCGTGGTGAGGCGGTAGAGGGGCTCGGGGCCGGTGGTGAGCCGGTCGCCGAGGTCGGTCGGGCGGAACCCGGTGAGCACGGTCGGGTTGGCTGCGGCCTCGACGTACCACTCGACTCGGGTGCCGGCAGGGGCCGGCACCCACTGGTTGCGCGGGTTGAGCGCCTTCACGGTGCCGCCGTCCGCGTCATGGACCAGGCCCTCGGCCTGGAACCCCGGGACGGCGGTGGTCCAGCCGAGGTCGACCACGGCCTCGAAGGGCCCGTCGCCGTCGGGGGCGTCGGCACCGAGCCGGAACCACGTCGTGCCCCAGGCCGGACCCCAGCGGTCGCCGACCTGTCCCGCGACGTACGTCGCGTCGCGCGCGACCGCGAACGCCACCGGGTCGCCGACCAACCCGTCGGCGGCCGTCGGCACGTGCCACACCGCGACGTCGAGCGGGACGAGGGGGGTGTGGACGGCCGGGCGGATCCGCTCCTCGAGCACCCGCTGGAGCCGGGCCGCGATCTCCTGACGTCGGTCGTGCATGGCTCGACGCTAGCGGGACCTACCCGTCGTCCTACGAGTCGAGCAGCAGCTGGTACCAGGCGGTGTCGAGCCAGCGGTCGAACTTCCGGCCGACCTCGCGCATCGTCCCGAGGTGCTCGAAGCCGCAGGCCTCGTGCAGGGCGACGCTCGGGGGGTTGGGCAGCGCGACCAGGGCGAGGGCCACGTGCATCCCGTCGGCCCGCAGCAGCCCGACCAGCTCGTCGTACAGGCTCCGGCCGAGTCCGTGCCCGCGCGCCTCCTCGGCGAGGTAGACCGAGGTCTCGCGGGTCAGCCGGTAGCCCGGGCGCGGCCGGTACGACGAGGAGTAGGCGAAGCCGACCACCGCGCCGTCGCGCTCGACGACGAGGAAGTGGTCACCCGGCTCGGTGCTCTCGAGCCGGTGCTGCCAGTAGGCCGCCCCTGGTGGGTCGAGGTCGAACGTCGAGATGCCCGTGCACACCTGCTCGTCGTAGATGGCGGCGGCGGCCTCCAGGTCGGCCGCGGTCGCGGGCCGGACCGAGGTCACGGCAGGAGCCCGTGGGCGCGGAACATCCGGTCGTAGAGGTCGCGCACGACGGGCTCCTTGTGCCGGTTGTAGTCCATGCCGGTGCCGCCGCCGGGGCGGGCGTTCATCTCGGCCGCGGCGGCGCGCTTCGCCTCGGCGTACCGCTCCCGGTCGTCCTCGTGCTCGACCAGCCAGTCGTGGAACATCAGGTGCCGGACCACCTCGGGGCAGTCGGGGCCGAAGACGTGGACGTTGGCCGCGGGGTCGGCGTTGCGGAGCAGCCGGTGCTCGTGCCACCACGGCTCGCGGATCTGGTGGACGAAGCCGGCGGCCATCAGGTCGGGGACGTACGACGCCTCGTCGGCCGGGTCGGCGACGACCAGGTCGACGTCGATGACGGGCTTGGCCGGGAGCCCCGGCACCGAGGTCGAGCCGACGTGGTGGAGCTCCAGCACGCGGTCCCCGAGGATTCCCCGGATGAGCCCGGCCACCTGCTCGAACACGGCGGGCCATCGCTCGTCGTACTCGACGACGCGGATCACGTACGGCTGGTTGAGCGACGGGTCCACGAACGGGTCCGACCCGGGCGGGTCGACGTGGTGGCGGGTGATCTCCTCGTTCGTCGGCATCCCGCCACGCTAGCGACGGGGGTGGTCCCGGAGCGCCACGGCCCGGGCCGGGTGGTTGGTGGTGATCATCCAGATCCGGCGGTCGTGCAGGAACCGTTTCTGCAGCCACGGCTTGTCGACGGTCCAGACCAGGAGCGGGACCCCGATGTGCGTGGTCCAGCGGGCCAGCCGGACCATGGCCAGCGCGAAGTGGGCCGCCACCGCGTCCGCCTCGGAGGCCTTGAGCCGGTGCACGGGGAAGAACTCGCTGTAGCGACGGCGGAGCGCGTTGCGCCACGTCATGCCGCGCACGCTGCCGCCGATGCTCAGGGCCACCATCACCGGCGACTCGTGCTCGGTCACCCAGCTCCGGAGCGTGGTCGTGACACCGCGCCGCCCGCTGGTGAAGACGATGCGTGAGGGGTCGAGCTGTCGGGTCATCCGGTCCACGAGGTCACGCTCCCAGGACTCGCCCGCTCGCGCGGCCTCGGCCGTGGTGGCGAACTTCAGGTCCACATGGGCGCCGAGGCCGGCCGCGGCCAGCACGTCGAGCAGTGCGTCGAGGGTGCAGACACCGGGGGCGCTCTCGCGGAGCTCGGGCCAGGTGAGGTCGGCGATCACGATCGTGGGGTCGCCGGTGCCGCCGTCGGGGTCGTGGGAGATCACGAAGGTGCCGTCCGTGCACCGTCGTACGTCGAACTCCACGTAGTCGGCCCCGACCGCCGCCGAGTGGGCGATCCCGGCCAGCGGGTCCTCGTGCCCGCCGACCGCGCCCAGCTCGGCGTACCCGCAGCGGTGGGCGGAGACCAGAACTCGATGGCGGGCCACGACACCGGACGCTAGCGGCGCCGCGCGTGATGAGCCACGCCGCCCGAGCGACGACCCGGCCGCCGGTTGCGGAGCCGCCGGGGGTGTTCCGCTGGTTGAGGAGGCGCGCGGGCCCCTGGTCGAGGAGGCGCGCCGACACGATGGGTCCGCCGGTTGAGCGACCGTCTCGAAACCAAGGACCGAAATCTCTCCCGCGCGGGAACATCCGGGGGCCGGACATGCGTTGGACCGAATGACAGAAGTTGAG
>JAHEXO010000141.1 GCA_023252065.1 Nocardioides sp.
CAGGGCCTCCTCGACCCGGTTGTCGCGGATCTCGAACTCCTCGACCAGGTCTTCTGGCTTGCGGCTCGATGCGTAGCGCCCACACATGCCGCCAGCCTAGAGCCGACCACCGACCACCGCTGCCGGAGGAACCCGACCCGCGCCGCCGCTGGTTGAGGAGGGCGCTCAAGCGCCCGTCTCGAAACCGAGGCACCCTGCGGCGCCGCGGAAGGGGCTCAGTACGCCTGGTCGCGGGAGAGCTCGTCGAGCAGCGACGAGACCTGCTCACCGGCCAGGGGGAGGCTCTCGGTCCAGATCCGGACCCCGCCGTGGCCACGCTCACCGATCTCGAGCAGGCTGCGCAGGAGTCCGGTACGGCGCCCCAGCGCCTCGTTGCGGGAGGCCAGCACCACGATCCGGCGCGGGCCGATCCGGCAGATGGTCTCGCCGCCGGAGAAGACAGAGCGGGCGGACTCCCCGATCCGGGACATCCGCAGGTCGAGGCCGAACACCTCGTCGGCGACCCCGGTCAGTCGGGGCGACGACGCCTCCACGACGACCAGGGTGTAGCGGTCACGCAGAGCCGGCCCACGAGTGCCCCCCCGGTACAGCTCAGTGAGCCGGCCCCGCAGGTGAGCCATGCTCGCAAGCCCGGTCAGCGGGTCCGCACACGAGAGCTGATGGAGGTACGCGAGAGTCGCCTCGCTCCAGCCGAGCGCCACCGCACACGCATCGGTGAACGCAGGCTCGGTCCCCAGCACGAGCTCATAGGTCGAGCGGAGGTCCGCCAGGGTCTCCTCCAGTGAGACCCCCTGGCCACCGAGCAGGCGACCCACCACCTCGCAGGCGTCCGTGGCAGTCCTGCCCGCGAACAGGGCCTCACCGACCGCCTCGTAGGACGGTGGCAGTGCGACCCGGACCTGCTCAGACAGCGTCAGCTCGGACGCGGAGGGAGGCCCGGGCACTACCTTCTCCCGAAAAGCCCAGAACCCCATGACGCCTCCCTCCGATTCCGATCAGCGCTCTCCACCATGAGAGACGACTCGTGGGCACAAGCATGATGCGAGTTCTCCGACTTTTTCGCAGAACGGGCCCCATACTGGCGTCACAGGTCTCGGACTCGACCGTTGGAGTAGGTGTGAGTGTCTCGCTGTCGCACGTCGACGGCCCGGGCGACGCCGAGCTGATTGCGGCGGTCCGGGGCGGCGATCTCGACTCCTATGGCGAGCTCTACGCGCGCCACGTGGACGCCGCCCGCCGGCTCGCGCGGCAGCTGACCAGCCCAGCTGACGCCGACGACCTGGTCTCAGACGCCTTCACCAAGGTGCTGACGGTCCTCCAGCGCGGCGGCGGGCCGGACCTGGCCTTCCGCGCCTACCTGCTGACCGCCGTACGCCGTCTCCACGTCGACCGCCTGCGCTCCGGCTCACGGCTGCGCCCCGTCGACGACCTCACGCCGTTCGATCCCGGCCTGCCCTTCCACGACACCGCGGTCGAGGGCTTCGACAACGCCGCAGCCGCCAAGGCCTTCGCCTCGCTGCCCGAGCGCTGGCAGATGGTGCTGTGGCACACCGAGGTCGAGGGCCAGAAGCCCGCCGACATCGCCCCGCTGCTCGGGATGAGCGCCAACTCGGTCGCCGCCCTTGCCTACCGGGCCCGGGAGGGCCTGCGTCAGGCGTTCTTGAGCCAGCACGCCGCCGACATGGACGACGTCGACTGCGCGTGGACCCGCGACCACCTCGGCGCCTACGTCCGCGGCGGCCTGTCCCGACGTGACGCCGGCCGCGTCGACGACCACCTGGCCGAGTGCCGGGCCTGTGCGGCGGTCTACCTCGAGCTCACCGAGGTCAACAGCGGCCTGGCCGGCCTGCTCGCACCCCTCCTGCTCGGCGCCGCCGGCGTCGGCTACCTCAGCTCCGCCCACGGCGGCGTCGCGGCCACGGGTGCCGTCTCCGGCGGCCTCGCCGGCGCCAAGGCCTGGGTCAGCACCCACGCGTCGCTCGCCGCCGTCGGGGGCGTCGCGGTCACCGCGACCGCGCTCCTCGCCGTCTACGGCGTCTCCCAGCTCAACGGCACCCCGGCCGTCGATGCCGGGCCGAATCCCGGGTTGCAGGGCTCCTCGGCCGGTGGGCCGGGCACACAGGGCCCGCAGGGCCGCGGTCACACGACGGCCCGTGCCCACGCCTCGCAGACCCCGTCGGTCACGCTGCGCAACCAGAGCCCGGCGGCGGTGCCGGCGGCCACTCCGACGATCGTTCCGACGACCGTTCCGACGACCACGGCGACGACCACTGCCGGCGCCGGACCCTCGAGCCAGCCCACCGACCAGTCCAGCAGCCCGAGCACCGGCCCGACCTCGCAGCCCACCAGCCCCAGCACCACTCCGACGAGCCCGACCACCACGCCGACCAGCCCGACCACGACCCCGACGAGTCCGACCACCAGCCCGCCGCCGGGTGACGTGGTCTTCACCTCGAAGCCTCCGGCCAACCCCGCGATCGGCGCGTCCTACGTCGTCAGTGCCAGCGGTGGCTCCGGGTCGATCGTCTTCTCGGTCGACCCCGGCACGACCAACGCCGGCACTCCGCAGGCCGCGTGCTCCATCGCCGGCGACACGGTCACCTTCGACCACGCGGGCACGTGCGTGATCGCCGCCGACCAGACCGCGAAGAGGGCCGCGACCCACGCCACGCAGAGCATCGACATCCCCCAGATCGTCCAGAACGTCACCATCACCTCGACCGCGCCGGCCGACGCGGCTGTGGACGGCACCTACGACGTCGTGACGACGAGCAGCGAGGGGCTCGCGGTCACCCTGACGACCAACGCCGCATGCTCCGTCTCCGGGACCACCGTGACCTTCGTGCACGCCGTCCCCTGCGTCGTCACCGCCGACCAGCCGGGTGACCTCGACCACGCCCCTGCCGGCGACGTACAGACCATCGACCCGGTCGCCAAGGGCACGCAGACGATCACCCTCGTGCCGACCACGCCCGCGATCGCGACGGTAGGCGACACCTACCCCTTCACCACCACGGGTGGCCGCTCGGGCAACGACGTCGTCGTCACCACCTCCACTCCCGAGGTGTGCGCGATCTCGCAGGCGGCCGTCACGTTCCTCAACCCGGGTTCGTGCGACCTCAGCGCCACGCAGGCCGGCACCGACGACTACGACCCGGGCGCCTTCGCCACCAGCGTGCACGTCGTACCTCCAGCCGAGGCCGACCTCGGGGTCACCGCGACCAAGATCGGCCCGATCGGCGGCCTGTCGGGGGTCAAGGCGACCGTCACCGGGCTTCCGGCGGGCACCAGCGCGACGCTGACCGCGAAGGCCAACGGAACCGCTGCCTTCCGCAAGGACCCCGCCGACAACGCGTGCACCGTCATCGGCAACAGCACCTGGCAGTGCAAGGTCGTGCCGGGCGACACGGTCTTCACGTTCGCGGTCAACACCGAGCAGGGCCGCACGGTCACCTTCCAGGTAACCCCCAACGCGCCGCTAACCGATCCCAACCCCGACAACAACTCCGCCGGCATCCACTGGGAGTGAACAGACGGCCATGGGGTAAGACAGACCCATGACCGTCATCAGGCTCGTCGCCCGTCCGATGCTCGCCTCGGTGTTCTTCGTGGGCGCTGCGGCGGCCCTCAAGAACGCTCCGTCGCTCGCCCCCAAGGCCTCCCGGGTGACCGACAAGGTCGTGCCACTCGCCCAGCGCGTGGCGCCCGGGGTGCCCGTGCCCGCCGACCCCGTGACGATCGTGCGGGTCAACGCCGCGGTCCAGCTCGCCGCTGCGGCCGGCCTGGCCACAGGGCGGGCGCCGCGACTGTCCTCCGCCGTGCTCGCCGCCTCCCTGCTGCCGACCACGATCGCCGGGCACGCGTTCTGGCAGGAGCAGGACCCCGCCGCCCGCAAGGTCCAGCGGCTCAACTTCTTCAAGGGCGTCTCCCTGGTCGGCGGCCTGCTCATCGCCGGGGTCGACACCGAGGGTCGCCCGGGCGTCGCCTGGCGGGCCCGTCGTGCGGCGAAGGACGTCCGGCGTGAGGCGAAGGTGCTGGCCCGGCAGGCACGGGCCGAAGCACGGGTCGCCAAGGCCCACCTGAGCTGACGGCTCGCCCCGGCCCGCTCGGTACGCTGCGCCGGTGAGCACTCCGCCGGCGAGCCCCGCCACCGCGCCCCTCGGCGCCTGGCCCGCGCCGTACGCAGCTGGGCCGGTCGAGGCGGTCGTGTCGCTGCCGGGGAGCAAGTCGCTCACCAACCGCGCGCTGGTGCTGGCCGCCCTGGCAGACGGGCCGAGCCTGGTGAGCCGGGCCCTGGCCTCGCGGGACACCCTGCTGATGGCCGGCGCCCTGACCTCGCTGGGCGCAACGGTCGACACCTCGGGCCCCGACTGGCGGGTGACGCCCGGCCCAGTCACCGGCGGCGTCGAGGTCGACTGCGGCCTGGCCGGCACCGTCACCCGCTTCGTCCCGCCGGTGGCAGGCCTCGCGGACGGATCGGTCGCCTTCGACGGCGACCCGCACATGCGGACCCGCCCGGTCGGCCAGGTGCTCGACGCCCTGCGCGCCCTCGGCGTCCGGATCGAGGGAGACCGGTTGCCGTTCACCGTCCACGGCGCCGGGTCGGTGCGGGGCGGGCAGGTCACCCTCGACGCGTCGGGGTCCAGCCAGTTCGTCTCCGCCCTGCTGCTCGCGGGGGCCCGCTTCGACGAGGGCGTCGACGTCCTGCACGACGGCAAGCCCGTGCCGTCCCAACCTCATCTCGACATGACCGTGGCCGTCCTCCGCGAGCACGGGGTGGTGGTCGACGACAGCGAGCCCCACCGCTGGCGCGTCTCCCCCGGCGTGATCCACGCGGTCGACCGCACCATCGAGCCCGACCTGTCCAACGCCGCGCCCTTCGTGGCGCTGGCTGCCGCGACCGGCGGCCGGGTGACTGTCCGCGACTGGCCTCGGGCCACCACCCAGGCCGGCGACGCCCTGCGTGACCTGCTGGCCCGGATGGGGTGCGGCGTCGCGCTCACCGACGAGGGACTGACCGTGACCGGATCCGGACGGCTCGAGGGGCTCGACGCCGACCTCCACGACGTCGGCGAGCTCACGCCGGTCCTCGCCGCGCTGTGCGCCCTCGCTGCGGGCCCGTCGTACCTCCGCGGGATCGCGCACATCCGCGGCCACGAGACCGACCGGCTGGCCGCGCTCGCCACCGAGCTGCGCGGCCTCGGGGCCGACGTCACCGAGCAGGCAGACGCGCTCGAGCTGCGCCCGGCGCCGCTGCACGGCGGCCTGTTCCGCACCTACGCCGACCATCGGATGGCCCACGCCGGCGCGGTGCTCGGCGCGGTCGTCGAGGGCGTCGAGATCGACGACGTCGCCGCCACCGGCAAGACGTTCCCCGACTTCCCGGGCACCTGGACCCGGCTCCTGGCCGCACGATGAGGGTGCACCGGTGACCGGGCGGTACGACGAGCACGACCACGAGCACTACGAGCGCCCGCGCCGCCGGACCCGGCCCCGGACCAAGGAGCGTCCGAGCTACGACGACGCCGTCGACGGGGTCGTCACCACCGTGGACCGGGGGCGGTTCACCCTGCTCGTCGACGGCGTCGCGGTGTGGGCGGTCAAGGCCCGGCCGCTCGGGCGCAAGGGCGTGGTGGTCGGTGACCGGGTGCGGGTCGTGGGCGACGTGACGGGCAGTGAGGGCGCGCTGGCCCGGATCGTGGAGGTGCAGGAGCGCAGCACCGTGCTCCGGCGTACCGCGGACGACGACGACCCGGTCGAGCGCGTGATCGTGGCCAACGCCGACCAGCTGGTGGTGGTCGCCGCCCTCGCCGATCCCGAGCCGCGGCCCCGGCTGATCGACCGCGCACTGGTGGCGGCGTTCGACGCGCGGATGCGTCCGCTGCTGTGCCTGACCAAGGCCGACCTGGCCGACCCCGAGACCCTGCTGGTGACCTACCGCTCGCTCGGGGTGCCGTGGGTGGTCACCCAGCGCGGCAGTGACCTGACCGAGCTGCGGGAACGGCTGGCCGGGCGCACCAGCGTGCTGATCGGCCACAGCGGCGTCGGCAAGTCCACCCTGGTCAACGCGCTGATCCCGAGCGCACGTCGCGACGTCGGCGTGGTGAACGCCGTCACCGGCCGCGGGCGGCACACCTCGACCTCGGCGCTGATGCTGGCGCTGGCGCGCGCCGACGGCGGCGACGACGCGGTCGGCGGCTGGATCATCGACACGCCCGGGATCCGGTCGTTCGGGCTGGCCCACGTGCGTCCCGAGGACCTGATCGAGGCCTTCCCCGACCTCGACGA
>JAHEXO010000003.1 GCA_023252065.1 Nocardioides sp.
GGTCGAGGGCGGCCTCGTAGTCGGCGGCCGCGCCGGTGGCGCGCGCGTGAGCGGCGGCCGCTTCGAAGGCGTCGACGTCGACCTCGGCCTCGAGGGCGACGACGCCGTCGCTGAGGCGCAGGGCGTCGGGTCCGATCGCTCGGCGGGCCGCGTGCAGGGCCTGGTGGAGGTTGTTGGCCGCCGCTTCGGCGTCGCGATCGGGCCACAGCAGATCGGCCAGGCGCTCGCGGTGCATGCGGCGCTCGGGCGCCAGGGCCAGGAGCTTGACCAGCGCCTTGGCCTTGCGCAGGCGCCACGCCCGCTCTTCGACGACGCCGTCCCCGGTGGCGACCGAGAACCCGCCCAGCAGACACACGCGCGCTGTGGAGTCGTCCATCCCGGGAGCCCCTCGGTGGACGAGCCTACTGTCAGCTGGTCAGCGTGACGAGGCCGGCGAGGACGAAGGCCCCGGCCCAGACCTGCTCGGTGTTCAGCCACGCGCGCCGCAGGATCTGCAGGCCGACGCGCGCGTAGACGAAGTAGGCGATCGCGCCCATGACGACGATCATCGCCCCGACGTGGACCGCGAGTCCGACGGCGGTGACGTCGAGCGGGCCGCCGGCGAGCATCGCCATGTCGTCGTGGCCGCCGCTCTGCGACGCGCGCAGCCCGAGGATGACCGGGGCGACCATGAGCCCGGCGCCGTGCGCGGTCGACATGAGGAACGACCACATCCCGAGCTCGCGATCGGACACGCGCATCGAGGTCCAGCGGAAGTGGGCGCGGGGCTTGACGAAGCGGAAGATGCCGAAGGCGACGAGCGCGGCGGCCGCCCCGATGCGCAGCGCCTTGGGGTCGGTGGTCGTGCTCAGCCCGAGGACGAGCAGGGCCACCAGCGCGATCGACGCCTCATGGCCGATCGCGATCGGCACCAGCGAGCGCAGCACGGCGCGCCGGCTGCGCTCCTGCATCCCGCGCGAGACGGCGAAGAGCCAGCCCATGGCCGGGTTGATGCCGTGGTAGACACCGAGCCCGGCCAGGGTCAGCCATGCCGCGTCGGCGGTCACGACGGGAAGCAGTACGAGTCGCTCGAGGCGTCCCCGCCCTCCAGGCGGATCTGGTGCGGGCGCTCGCCGTCGAACTCCACGAAGAACTTCGGATCGAGCTCGAGCGAGCCGTTGTTGTCGAGCTTGACCATCCAGCCGTCGATCCCCTCGGGGTAGAACTGCGCATCCCAGGAGGCGTAGAGCGAGTTGGTCAGGTACACGCGCTTGCCGTCGCGGCTGACCTCGACCATCTGCGGGCCGCCATTGACGGCTCCGGAGGCGGGATGGGGCGAGCGCTCGACGATGCCGCCGATGCGCACGCTGCCGGTCTCCTTCGGGCTTGCGGGGTTCGAGACGTCGTAGCGCTTGAGCTCGCCGGTGCCCCAGCACGAGACGAAGAGCTCCTGGTCGTCGATGCTGAGCGCGATGTCGGTCACGAGTGGCGGCACCGCGCTGAAGGGCTTCAGCGCGTCGGGGAGCTGGTCGGGCTCGGCGGGCTCGGGCGGGATGGTGATGACCTTCTCGACGGCGACGCTGCCGTCGTCCTGTCGGCGCCACAGCCAGACCGAGGCGCTGAGGTCGGCCGTCGAGACGACCACGCCGACGAAGCCGTAGGGGCGCGACGGGTCGTGGGCGGGACGCAGCTCGAGGACCATCTGGTGCTCGGTGCCGAGGTCGATCGCCTGCTTGTGGCGGCGCCGGCGCAGGTCCCAGACGTGCAGGTGATGGCCGTACTGGTTGGAGAGCAGCAGGTCGGGCTGGATGCCGTTCTCGACCATGTTCGGCGTGCCCCACTCGCTGGTCAGCAGCGTGTCGTAGCCGATGTTCCAGAACACGTCGTAGGCGAGGTGCTGCGGACCGCGATCGATCTCCCAGCGCCCGCGCGGGCTGAAGTCGTCGTGGTCGAGCAGGAGCACGCCGCCAGGGCCGTCGCCCGACGGGTTGCCGAGCGCCGAGACGTAGAGCCCGTCGGGGCCGCAGTGGACGGTGTGCGGGCGGCTGTAGCCGGTGCGGTGGTGCAGGTCATCGGGCTCGATGACGGTCGTCAGCTTGGGATTGACGGGGTCGTCCTTGACGTCGATGACGTGGATGCGGC
>JAHEXO010000142.1 GCA_023252065.1 Nocardioides sp.
AGCCAGCTCCGGCAGCAGGGCGCTGGCGACCGGCTCCGTGAGGTGCTCCTCGAGGTGCCGCGCGTGCGTGCGATCGCCGGCTACCCGCCGCTGGTCACGCCGTCCAGCCAGATCGTCGGCACCCAGGCCGTGTTCAACGTCCTGATGGGCCCCTACAAGGTGCTGACGGCGGAGTTCGCCGACCTGGTGCTGGGCTACTACGGCGAGACCATCGGCGAGCGCGACCCCGCGATCATCGAGGCGGCGCGGGCCCAGACCGGCAAGGAGCCGATCGACATCCGGCCGGCCGACCTGATCCCGCCCGAGTGGGACAAGCTGGTCTCCGAGGCCACCGCGCTCGCGGGGTACGACGGCACGGACGAGGACGTCCTGACATACGCCATGTTCCCGGGCGTGGCCCCGAAGTTCTTCACCGAGCGACCCGAGGGCCCGAAGAACGTGGGCAAGGACCCCGTCGAGGTCGCCACCGACGAGCTGTCCCGGTCGTCGGGCGGCCCGGTGAAGGGCCCGATCCACTACTCGGTGAACCTCGGCGGCCGCAAGCACTCAGTCTCCGTCGAGAGAGCGTGAGGACTCCGTGAGCAAGAACAAGAAGCACCACACGCTGTCGATGGAGGAGCGCACCGCCGAGCTGCTCGAGCTTCGCGCCGAGATCGAGAAGGGCGGCGGCGAGGCCCGCCAGGAGAAGCAGCACGCGCAGGGCAAGCTGACCGCCCGTGAGCGGGTGCTCGCGCTGCTCGACCCCGGGACGTTCGAGGAGACGGGCATGTTCGCCCGGCACTCCTCGACCTACTTCGGGCTCGACAAGGCCGACTATCCCGCCGACGGCGTGGTGACCGGAGAGGGCGCCGTCCTCGGCCGGCCGGTGCACGTCGCCAGCCAGGACTTCACGGTCGCCGGTGGCAGCGCGGGCGAGATCCACTCCAACAAGGTCGCCGCCATGCTGCGGGCCAGCCTGGGCACCGGCACGCCGTTCGTCTTCATCAACGACTCCGGTGGAGCTCGGGTGCAGGAGGGCATCGGCTCTCTGGCCGGCTACGGCCGCGTGTTCTACACCAACGTCCTGCTCTCCGGCGTCGTCCCGCAGATCTCGATCATCGCCGGCCCGTGCGCCGGCGGCGCGGCGTACTCACCGGCCCTGACGGACTTCATCATCCAGACCCGCCAGGCCCACATGTTCATCACCGGTCCCAACGTGATCGCGCAGGTGACCGGCGAGCAGGTGACCTCCGACGAGCTCGGCGGCGCGGACGCGCACATGGCGCTGTCGGGCGTGACGCACTTCGTGGCCGACGACGACGAGCAGGCGATCCTGATCGCCAAGAAGCTGCTGAGCTTCCTGCCGCAGAACAACTCCGAGGACCCGCCGATCGTCGACCCCGACTACGTCGTGGAGCCCGACCCCGAGCTGGCCGAGGTCATCCCGGCGTCGGACAAGAAGGGGTACGACGTCCGCGAGGTGATCCTGCGTCTCGTCGACCACCAGGACTTCCTGGAGGTGCAGGCGGGCTACGCCGGCAACATCGTGGTCGGCTTCGCGCGGATCACCGGCCGGACCGTCGGCATCGTGGCCAACCAACCGATGGTGTTCTCCGGAGTCCTCGACATCAACGCCTCCGACAAGGGGTCGTCGTTCGTCCGCTTCTGCAACGCTTTCAACATCCCGCTGCTCACCCTGGTCGACGTACCGGGGTTCCTGCCGGGAGTCGCGCAGGAGCACGACGGCATCATCCGGCACGGCGCCAAGTTGCTCTACGCCTACTCCGCCGCCACCGTCCCGAAGATCACGGTCGTGCTGCGCAAGGCCTACGGCGGGGCCTACGTCGCCATGTGCTCCAAGGACCTCGGGGCCGACAAGGTGCTCGCCTGGCCGACGGCCGAGATCGCGGTGATGGGCGCCGAAGGTGCTGCCGAGATCGTGTTCCGGCGCGAGATCGCCGAGGCCGACGACCCGGTGCTACGTCGCCAGGAGCTGGTCGAGGAGTACCGCTCGACCTTCTCCACGCCGTACGTCGCGGCCGCGCGCGGTCTCGTCGACGACATCATCGAGCCGGCTCGCACCCGCGAGCACGTGTCGCGGGCGCTGGAGGTGCAGATCACCAAGCGCACCATCCGGCCCGCCAAGAAGCACGGTCTGGGCCCGACGTGAGCAAGAAGAAGAAGCCCATCGAGGTGCCGGTCGAGGCGACGATCGCCGAGCTGCTCGAGACGGTCCGCGCCCTGGCGGACCGGGTCGCCCATCTCGAGGCATCGCTGGAGGAGCAGGAAGCCGCCGGGATCCCCGAAGAGGTCGTGATCGCGATCTCGGCCGCGGTCGCCGCCTTCCTCGGGCACCGGGCGAAGATCAAGCAGATGCACTACCGCACCGGCGCGGCGTACGCCCAGCAGGGACGCGCCGTCGTGCAGGCCCGCCACGACACCCACTCCGTGAGGTAGCAGACCATGCAGCTCAAAGTCACAGTCAACGGCGTCGAGTACGAGGTCGAGGTCGAGGTCGAGGAGGAGCCGCAGCCGACGCTGGGGGCGATCTTCATGACCGGCGGCAGCTTCACGCCCACCCACGTGCACACGGTCGGGGCCACCACCAACGGCATCCAGGCACCTCTGTCCGGCACCGTCGCCCGGGTGATGGTCGAGGAGGGGCAGGAGATCGCCGAGGGCGACGTCGTCGTCGTGCTCGAGGCGATGAAGATGGAGACCGAGATCACCGCACCGCGGCAGGGCACCATCTCGGCAGTCCTGGTCGCCGCGGGCGACGCCGTCAGCGGTGGGCAGGTGCTGGTCGAGCTCGCCTGAGCGGCACCGCTCTGCCCGGACGGATGCGCCGGTGACTGCCACGGTCGGCCCGGGGCTCAGGCCGTCGGGCGGTCTCAGGAAACCGCGGCGAGAGTCAAGACGCTCGCCCGTGGAGCGACGCATCTCGCAGCGGTTTCCCGATGACCGCACCTTCCGTGGACGATGCTGTCCGCTGGTTGAGGAGGGCGCCCGTCTCGAAACCCGTGGACGTCGCGGGTGGGGTGTCGACGGCTCGACCGCTCAGGCCGGGGCGCCGACCTCGGCGGTGAGCTGGAGGGAGCGCCGTCGGTGGCGGAGGGACTCGACGGTGAAGATCGCGAGGGCCACCCACACCAGGCAGAAGCCCACCCAGCGGCCGGCCGGCATGGCCTCGTGGAACCACAGGACACCGAGCGCTAACTGCAGGATCGGCGCGAGGTACTGCAGGAGGCCGAGGGTCACCAGCGGCACCCGGATCGCGGCCCCGCCGAAGCAGATCAGCGGGAGCGCGGTGACCAGGCCGGTGCTCATGAACAGCAGGACGTGGCCCGCCCCGTGGTGGGTGAAGCCCGACTGGCCCCTCAGGCTCAGCCAGGTGAGGTAGGTCAGGGCCAGGGGCGCCACCAGCATCGTCTCCAGGGTCAGCGACTCGACCGCGGGTGCCCCGGCCTGCTTCTTGCACAGCCCGTAGCTGCCGAAGGAGAAGGCCAGCACCAGCGCCACCCAGGGCAGTCGGCCGTAGTCGAGCGTGAGCACCGCGACCGCGAGCGCCCCGATCGCCAGGGCCGTCCACTGCCACGGCCGCAGCCGCTCGCCGAGGATGAACACGCCCATCAGCACCGTCACCAGGGGGTTGATGAAGTAGCCGAGCGAGGTCTCCACGACGTGGCCGTTGTTGACCCCCCAGATGTAGGTCGCCCAGTTGACGGTCACCAGGGCGGCACCCAGCGCGAGCAGTCGGACGACGCGGCGGTCCTACACCATCGTCCGGAAGGCCGCCGTACGACGGAGCAGGAGCACGAGCAGGCCCATGCTCACCATCGACCAGACGATCCGGTGCCCCAGGATCTCGAACGCCCCGGCGGGCTCGAGCAGCGGCCAGTAGAGCGGGAACGCGCCCCACATCGCGTAGGCCGCGACCCCCAGGAGGAACCCGCGGCGCGACTCGGTCAAGAGATCAGGCCACGGTCCAGGTGTCGCCGCCGCCGATGAGCGCGGCCAGGCGGTCGTCCGGTGAGCCGGTGACCCCGGCCGCGGCCTGGACGATCTGGTCGCGGGCGAGGTCGTCGTACGTCGGACTGGTGACCTGGCGGAAGATCCCGATCGGAGCCTGGTGCAGCCGCCCTGCGTCGGTGAGCCGCGAGATCGCGAACGCCGTCGTCGGGTCGTCGGCATGCGCGTCGTGCACGATCAGATCGTCGGCGCTGACCTGCTCGTGACCGTCGCCGACCTCGACCACCTTCACGCCACCGGTGGCCTGGTCGCGGACGAGGCCGCGCGAGCCCTCGTGGCCGAAACGGATCGGCTCGCCCTGGACGAGCGGGATGATCGCGTCGTCGCGCGTCTCCGGCGACTTCACCGCGTCGAAGGCGCCGTCGTTGAAGATCGGGCAGTTCTGGTAGATCTCGACGAACGACGTGCCGCGGTGGGCCGCGGCGGCCGACAGCACGGCGGTCAGGTGGCGGCGGTCGGAGTCGATGGTGCGAGCCACGAACGACGCCTCGGCGCCGAGCGCGAGCGAGACCGGGTTGAACGGCCAGTCGAGGGAGCCCATCGGGGTCGACTTGGTGACCTTGCCGAACTCGGAGGTGGGGGAGTACTGCCCCTTCGTGAGGCCGTAGATCCGGTTGTTGAACAGCAGGATCGTCATGTTCACGTTGCGGCGCAGCGCGTGGATCAGGTGGTTGCCGCCGATCGACAGCGCGTCGCCGTCGCCGGTGACGACCCAGACCGAGAGGTCCTCGCGAGCGGTGGCGATGCCGGTGGCGATCGACGGCGCGCGGCCGTGGATCGAGTGCATGCCGTAGGTCTCGAGGTAGTAGGGGAAGCGGGAGGAGCAGCCGATCCCGGAGACGAAGACGATGTTCTCGCGGCGCAGCCCGAGGTCGGGCAGGAAGCCCTGCACGGCCTTCAGCACGGCGTAGTCACCGCAGCCGGGGCACCAGCGGACCTCCTGGTCGCTGGTGAAGTCCTTGCCGGTCAGCGGAGCTGCGCCGTCGTCGAGGGTCGGGACGAGCTCGATACCGCTGCGGTGGACGGGCAGGGGCAGGTCGGTGGTGCTCATCGGGGCCCCCGCGGAAGCGCGAGCGTAGCGAGCGGTTTCGTGGGGTGGTTCATGCGGTGTCTCCGGTGTGGACGGTGTCAGCGTGGTCGTGGGCGAGATCGACCTCGATGCCCTCGGCCTCCGCGACCAGGTTGCCGATCGCCTCGGCGAGGTCGGCGGCCTTGAGGGGCATGCCGTTGACCTGGTTGTAGCCGACGGCGTCGACCAGGTAGCGACCACGGATCAGCAGGGCGAGCTGGCCGAGGTTCATCTCGGGGATCAGCACCTTGTCGTAGCGCGCCAGGATCTCCCCCAGGTCGCGGGGGAACGGGTTGAGGTGGCGCAGGTGCACCTGGGCGACGTGGTAGCCGGCCTTGCGGACGCGTCGTACGCCCGCGCCGATCAGGCCGTATGTCGAGCCCCAGCCGAGGACGACCACGCGCGCGCCCTGCCCGTTCTCGGCACCGGGGTCGTCGACCTCGAGCGGCGGCAGCGACTCGGCGATCCGCTCCACCTTGGCCGCGCGGGTGCGCACCATGAAGTCGTGGTTGGCCGGGTCGTAGGAGATGTTGCCGTGGCCGTCGCCCTTCTCCAGCCCGCCGATGCGGTGCTCGAGGTCGGGCGTGCCGGGGATCGCCCACGGCCGGGCCAGGGTCTGCTCGTCGCGCAGGTAGGGCCAGAACTCCGCCGGGTCGCCGGGCTCACCTGACCCGTGGTTGGTCGCGGTGGCGAAGGCCGGGTCGATCTCGGGCAGCTCGGACAGCTCGGGGATCCGCCACGGCTCCGAGCCGTTGGCCAGCATCCCGTCGGACAGGAGCATCACCGGGGTGCGGTAGGTGACCGCGATCCGGACCGCCTCCAGCGCCGCGTCGAAGCAGTCGCCGGGGGAGCGGGGCGCCACGATCGGCACCGGAGACTCACCGTTGCGGCCGAACATCGCCTGCAGCAGGTCAGCCTGCTCGGTCTTGGTCGGCAGCCCGGTCGAGGGCCCGCCGCGCTGCACGTCGATGACGAGCAGGGGCAGCTCGGTCATCACCGCGAGACCGATCGTCTCCGACTTCAAGGCGATGCCGGGGCCGGACGTCGTGGTGACGCCGAGCCGGCCCGCGAACGACGCGCCCAGGGCCGCCCCGATGCCGGCGATCTCGTCCTCGGCCTGGAACGTCGTGACACCGAACGCCTTGTGCTTGCTGAGCTCGTGGAGGATGTCGGAGG
>JAHEXO010000143.1 GCA_023252065.1 Nocardioides sp.
TCCAGCGCCCGCCGGCCGGCCATGACCCAGTGACCGGGGCGGATGACCGGGCAGCCATGACCTCGCAGCCGCCCCTCCCGGACCCGTTCGAGGCGGCGTTGAACCGCCTGCGGCTGGAGGGCGCGGTCTTCCTGCGCGCGGAGTACCGCGAGCCGTGGGCCTACCGGTCCATGACCGGCCCGGACACCGCGGCGATCCTGCGCCCGGGCACCGACCGGGTCGTGCTGTTCCACCTCGTCTCGACCGGCACCTGCTGGGTGCAGGTCGCCGGACAGGAGAAGCACTGGGCGAGCGCGGGCGACGTGATCGTCTTCCCCTACGGCGACCAGCACACGATGGGCGGCGTCGGCCACAGCGAGGTCGTCCCGCTGACCTCGTTCCTGACGCCCCCGCCCTGGACCACGATGCCGCTGCTCCGCCACGGTCGGGACGGCGAGCTCACCGACATCGTGTGTGGCTACCTGCACAGCGAGGACGTGCTCTTCGACCCGGGCCTGCGGGTCTTCCCGCCGGTGTTCGTGGTCCGCCCAGAGGTCCGGGGCGGCGCGGACTGGGTGCGCGCCAACCTCGACTTCGCCCTCGCCCAGGCCGACGCGTCGCCGCTCGGACCGGACGCGATCAACACCCGGCTGCCGGAGATGCTGCTGGTCGAGGTGCTGCGACAGCACCTCGCGAGCGCGCCGGCGGCCGACCACGGCTGGCTTGCCGCACTGCACGACCCCGTCCTCAACCCCGCCCTGTCCGCGCTGCACGCCTCCCCCGAGCGCAAGTGGACGGTCACCGACCTGGCTCGCGTGGCCGCCGTGTCGCGCTCGGCCCTCGACGAGCGCTTCCGGCAGGTGCTCGGCCGCTCCCCCATCCGCTACCTGACCGAGTGGCGGATGCACGTGGCCGAGGACCTGCTCGCCTCCACCGACCTGGGCGTCGCCGCGGTCGCTCGCCGGGTCGGGTACGACGCGGAGGAGGCGTTCAGCCGCGCGTTCAAGCGCACCCACGGCTCCTCACCCGGCCAGTGGCGGGCGCGCCGTACCTTGCGACCGAGCCCGTTCGCGACCACGGAGTGAGCGGCCGAACCACCGGCGGAATGACCGGAGGAATGACCGGCGGCCCGGGCGGGTTGGCCCCCACGTGACCTCACCCGCGCTGTCCGTGCTCGACCTGGTGCCAGTCCGCGATGGCCAGACCACCGGCGAGGCACTGGCCGCCACCCGCGCGCTGGCCCGCGTCGCCGACGAGCTCGGCTTCCGGCGCTACTGGCTGGCCGAGCACCACAACATGCCGGCCGTGGCCGCGACCAACCCACCGGTCCTGGTCGCGATGGTCGCCGCCGCCACCGAGCGGATCCGGGTCGGCTCCGGCGGCGTGATGCTGCCCAACCACGCGCCCTTGGTGGTCGCCGAGCAGTTCGCACTGCTCGAGGCGGCCCACCCCGGCCGGATCGACCTCGGCATCGGCCGTGCGCCCGGCACCGACCCGCTGACCAGCATCGCGCTCCGGCACGGCGCCGGCGGCGTGGACGACGACGCCGTGAACCGCTTCCCGGGGTACGTCGACGACGTCGTGTCGATGATGTCCGCCCCGGGCGTCGCGATGCAGGTGCACGGCCGGGTCCAGGCCCTGCGCGCCACCCCGCACGCGACCGGTGAGCCCGACGTCTGGCTGCTCGGCTCGTCCGACTTCTCCGCCCGGCTCGCCGCTGCTCGCGGACTCCCCTACGTCTTCGCCCACCACTTCTCCGGCAACGGCACCGCGGAGGCGCTCGCGCTCTACCGCTCGGGCTACCAGCCCTCCGAGCGCCATCCCGAGCCGCGCACCTTCCTCACCGTCAACGCCGTCGTCGCCGAGACCGCCGAGGAGGCCCACCGGCGGGCGCTCCCCAACATCCTGACGATGGTCGCCCTGCGCACCGGCGCACCGCTCGGTCCGCAGCCCACGATCGAGGACGCCGAGGAGCGCGGCGTTCCCGAGGCCCACCGGCCGCTGGCCGAGCAGATGACCTCACGCTGGGTGCTCGGCACACCCGACGAGGCCGCGGCCCAGCTGACCGCGCTCGTCACGACGTACGGCGTCGACGAGGTCATGCTCAACCCCGTGGCGGGCGCGACCCGGGAGACGCCCGCCGACCGCGCGCCTTATCGTGAGGAGACGCTGCGGCTGCTCGCAGCCGCCCTCTGAGGAGTCAGCCCCGGCGGTAGTGCCCGTCGAACGCTGTGCTCCACGTCGCGCCGTCGTCCTCGCTGGTCTCCCAGTGCTGACGCACGCCGTCGGGCTCCGGGGTCCAGGTGATCCGCTGCGACACCATCTCCCCGGTGGTCTCGTCGGGCGCCTGACCGGTCAGCACCATCGCGCCGTCCACGAGCCCGCCCTCGAGCAGGAGGAGCCCGCCGCCCGAGTCGACCCAGGTCTGGTGCCAGCGACCGCGGGTGGCGTCGTAGGCGTTCAGGCTGCGCCCCTCCACGTCGCCGGTGCCACGCCAGTGCTCGGCGAGCGCGCCGCTCCCGAACAGCGGCGTGATCGTGCTGGCCCCGAGCACCCGGCCCTGCGGGCCGGTCACCTGCCACTCCCCGATCCAGAAGTCGAAGTCGTGCTCGGGGGTGGACGCGGTCGCCATGGGCCGACCGTAGGGAACCCGCGGCGTCGCGCGACAGCACCGCAGCCGAGTCGTGACCGGACCTCGCCTCAACCGTGACCTGCTCGTGGCTCAGGTCCTAGGGAGCCGCGTCGATGTTCACCGCGTCCCCGGAGAGCCGCTGCGCGAAGTAGATCGGGATCGCCGAGGTGAGCACCAGGACGGCGGCGACGACATTGACCACCGGCGCCTGGTTGGGCCGGAACAGGTTCTGGAAGATCCAGATGGGCAGTGTCTGCACCTGTGGGCCGGCGGTGAACGTCGTCACCACGATCTCGTCGAAGGACAGGCCGAAGGCGAGCAGGGCACCGGCGAGCAGGGCCGAGCGCAGCATCGGGAAGGAGACCAGGGCGAACGTCCGGAACGGGCCGGCGCCGAGGTCGGCCGAGGCCTGCTCGAGCGACGGACCGAAGCGCTGCAACCGGGCCTGCACGTTGTTGAACACCGTGACGATGCAGAACGTCGCGTGCGCGATCACGATCGTGATGAAGCCGAGATCCACCCCGAGCATCGTGCGGAAGGCGTTGTTGAGCGCGATGCCGGTGACGATGCCTGGCAGGGCGATCGGCAGGATGATCAGCAGGGACACGGTGTTGCGCCCGAAGAAGCGGGTACGCCGCAGGGCCAGGCCGGCGAGGGTGCCCAGGACCAGGGCGATCGCGGTCGCACAGAGGGCCACCTCGATGCTCACCAGCAGGGCGTGGCGGGCGCCGGCGCTGTGGAAAGCCACCCGCCACCACTTCAGCGTCCAGCCCGGCGGCGGCCAGGTGAACGTCGGACTGATGCTGAAGGAGTTGATGAGGACGACGACCAGCGGCAGGTAGATGAACGCCAGCACCACGGAGCTGATCGCGAGGAGGACGGCTCGGAGCCTTCGGTTCAAGGCCATCAGAGGTTCTCCAAGGCGCCGGTGCGCCGTACGACGGCGAGGTAGACCAGCATCACCGCGGCCGGGATGGTCGACAGCGCCGCGGCGAAGGGCAGGTTGTTGGCCGACCCGACATTGGCGTAGATGACGTTGCCGAGCAGCTGCGTCGGACCGCCGACGATCTGGACGGCGATGTAGTCGCCCATCGAGAGCGAGAAGGTGAAGATCGACCCGGCGACCACGGCCGGGAACGCCATCGGCAGCACCACCCTGCGCAGCGTCGTCATCGAGCCGGCGCCGAGGTCGTTGGACGCCTCGAACAGCGAGTCGGGCACCCGGTCGAGCCCGGCGAAGATCGGCAGGATCATGTAGGGCAGCCAGAGGTAGGCAAGCGTGATGGCGGTCGCGGTGAGGCCGAAGCCGGGTGAGGAGATGCCGAAGGGCTTCCCGAGCCAGTCGATCACGCCGTTCTCGCTGAACATTCCCCGCCATGCGTAGGCCTTGACGAGGTAGGACGCCCACAGCGGCATCAGCACCGAGATCACCATCAGCCGCCGACCTCCGGGCGTCGCGATCTTGGCCATGTAGAACGCGATCGGGAACGCGATGACGGCGTCGACGACCGTCACCAGGGCTGCGAGGCCGATCGTTCGGAACGTGATCGTGTGGTAGACCGAGACGTCCCAGATCGTCTGGTAGTTGTCGAGCGTCCAGACCCGGACGATCTGGCCGGTGAAGTCGTCCTGGCTCCAGAACGACGTGACGAGCAGGGCGCCCAACGCGATCAGGTAGGCGACCCCGAGCCACAGCATGGGTGGCACGAGGAGCAAGAAGGTGCGGAGCCCGTGGTAGCGGCTCAGCAGGGAGCCCCGCTGTCCCCGCCCGGCCCGAGCCGGGCGGGGGACAGCCGTCGAGGTGTCGGACAAGGGTCAGCCCTTGATCTCGGTCCAGGCCTGGGTCCACTGGCCGTAGTCGGTGCACTGCACGTCGGTACGCCCGTCGAGGCAGTGGCTGATCGGGGTCGTCCAGTACCAGATCTTGTCCGCGAAGGCCTTGTCGGTGACGTGGTAGTCCTTGCAGAACTGCGCGCCCGTCAGCGCGCAGGCCTGGCCGTTGGCCGGCGCCTCACCGAAGTACTGAGCGACCTCCGACTGCGGCTTCGGCTCAGTGATGTAGGACATCCAGGCGTAGGCGCAGTTGGGGTTCTTGGCCTTCGAGCTGATCATCCAGGTGTCCGACCAACCGGTCGCGCCCTCGCTCGGCAGGATCGCCTTGACCGGTGCGCCCTCGCCGGCGGCCGTCTGCTGGATGATCTTCCAGGTCGTGCCGAGGATGGAGCTGCCGCTCTTGAACGCCGTGACCGTCTTGTTGAAGTCCGACCAGTACTCCGAGATGTTCTGCCGCTGGTCCTTGAGCAGGCTGACGGCTGCGTCGAGCTGCTTCTGGTCCAGCGCGTAGGGGTCCTTGATCCCGAGGTCCGGCTGGGTCTTCATCAGGTAGAGCGCCGCGTCGGCGATGTAGATCGGCGAGTCGTAGGCCGTCACCTTGCCCTTGTACTTCGAGGCATCGGTGAACACGGCACCCCAGCTGGTCGGGGCCGGCTTCACCTGGTCGGTGTTGTACATGAGCAGGTTGGCGCCCCAGCCGTGGGGCACTCCGTACATCTTGCCGTTGACGCTGTTCCAGTCGCGGTTCTTGAGGAAGGGCTCGATCTGGGCGTAGTCCTTGATCAGCTTCGTGTTCACCGGCGCGACGTCACCGGACGCGATCAGGCGCAGCGAGGCGTCGCCGGAGGCCGACACCACGTCGTACCCTCCGCTCTTCATCAGGTTGACGGCCTCGTCGGAGGTGGCGAAGTACTTCACGTTGGCCTTGCAGCCGGTCTGCTGCTCGAACGGCGTCACCCAGTCGACCTTGGGGTCGTTGGAGCCGTCCTCGGCGTAGCCCGGCCACGCCAGGATGTTCACCTGGCCCTCCATGGCGCCCATCGACTGCTGCATGGGCACGTCCGGGACGGTCAAGCCGCCGCTGGACGTGGTGGACGACGACGACGAACCGCAGCCGGCGACGAGGACGAGGGCAGCGGCGCCGAGGACGGCGCCGAGCACCCGGGGCACTCGGGGGTGTGTGGTCATGATTGCTTTCTTCTCCTGGAATCGACGGATGGTGCGGCGGGTCCCGAGAGGGCGTGGTCAGTCCGAGAGGGAGATCAGGGCTCCCCGGTGGAACACCACCGCGACCGGTTGGTCGCCGGCCTCCAGTGGCGCCTCGTGCCCCAGGCCCGTGTTGGGCCGCGACACAGTGAGGCGAGGGCCGGCGTCGAGCTCGACGACGGCGTGGGTGCTGGGCCCGAGGTAGACGACCTCGCGGACCTTCCCGAGCGCGGCGACCTCGTCGGAGTCGAGCGCCGACCCGGGTGCGGCCACCCGGAGCTTCTCGGGCCGGACGGCGAAGTCGCCGTCGCGCCCGACGACGGCCCGAGCCGCCTCGCCGTTGATCCGGTTGGAGGTGCCGACGAATCCAGCGACGAAGGGGCTCGCCGGGTGCTCGTAGAGCTCGATCGGCGCGGCGACCTGCTCGACGCGACCCTCGTGGAAGACCGCGACCCGGTCGCTCATCGAGAGCGCCTCCTCCTGGTCGTGGGTCACGAACACGAAGGTGATGCCGACCTCACGCTGGATCTGCTTGAGCTCGATCTGCATCGCCCGGCGCAGCTTGAGGTCGAGCGCTCCGAGGGGCTCGTCCAGGAGCAGC
>JAHEXO010000144.1 GCA_023252065.1 Nocardioides sp.
GCCGCCGGGGCCGGCTCGGCTGCCGAGGCCGGGGCGACGTGCTCGGCTGCCGAGGCCGCCGGCGCGGCCGCCGCAGGGGCAGCCGCGCCGCCGGTGTCATCCTCGGCCATCCGCTGCTCGAGGCAGGCGACGAACTGGCCGAGCAGCTTGTCCGAGACGTCCTGCATCACACCGCGGCCGAACTGCGCCGGCTTGCCTGTGATCGCGAGGTCGGTGTGCACCATCACGTCGGTCGCACCGCTGTTCTCGGCCATGGTGAGCCGCACCGTGGCCCCCGCCGTCCCGTTGCCGCGCTTGTCCTTGCCGCGGGCGTCGACGACGAAGGTGTGGGCGGTGTCGTCCTTCTCGGTGAAGGTGCCCTGGCCGTTGTAGACCAGGGCGATCGGCCCGAGCTTGACCTTCACCGAGCCGTGGAACGTGTCCCCCTCGTGCTCGGTCACCGAGGCTCCCGGGAAGCACTCGGCGACCGACGAGATGTCCTGGAAGTGCGCCCAGGCCTCCTCGACCCCGACGGGGACGGTGAAACGGTGTTCGAGGTCCACGGCCTAGGCTCCAGCCGCCTCGAGCACTGCGCGCCGGGTCAGCACCGTCGCGAGGTGCCTGCGGTAGTCGGCGTCACCGTTGAGGTAGCTCGGCGGGTTGGTGCCGTCGGCGGCCTGGTCGGCGGCCGCACGGACGCCGTCCTCGGTGGCAGCGACGCCGGCCAGCGCCGCCTCCGTGGCGGAGGCGCGGAGCGGGGTCGAGCCCATGTTGGTCAGCCCGACCTTGGCCTCGCTGATCGTGCCGCCCTCGGCCTTCACGGTCGCCGCGACCGCGACGATCGGCCACTGGTGCTGGACCCGCACGAACTTCTCGTAGTGGGCTCCCCAGCCGGTGTGCTTGGGGATCCGCACCTCGGTCAGGATCTCGTCCTCGCCCAGCGCGGTCTCGAAGAGGTCCACGAAGAAGTCCTGCGCGGACACGGTGCGGGTCCCGCCCGAGCCGGCGATCACGAACTGCGCGTCGAGAGCCAGCGCCGCCGGCCCCATGTCGCCGGCGGGGTCGGCGTGGGCGCACGAGCCGCCGAAGGTGCCCCGGTGACGGATCTGGTTGTCCGCCACCTCGGCCGCGGCCTTCGACAGCAGCAGGGCGTGCTGCTTGACCAGGTCGTTGGTCACCACGTCGGAGTGCGTGGTCAGCGCGCCGATGACGATGGCGTCGCCGTCGTCGCGTACGCCGCGCAGGCTGTCGATCCGGCCGAGGTCGATCACGACGTCGGGTGCGTTCAGCCGCATCCGCAGCACCGGCAGGAGGCTCTGGCCGCCCGCCATGAGCTTGACGTCGTCGCCCGCTGCAGCGAGCGCGCTGAGCGCCTCCTCGACGCTGGTCGGCGCCACGTAGTCGAACTGGGCGGGGATCATGCGCCTGCTCCTTCCGTGCTGGACTGGCCGGGTTCGGAGTCGTCGAAGTGCGGCATCGCCGCGGGCTGGGTGGCGCCGCCGCCTGCCTGGGCGGTGTGGATCGCCTTCCACACCCGCTCCGGGGTGCACGGCATGGTGATGTCGTCCACGCCGAACTGCCGGATCGCGTCGAGGACCGCGTTCACCACGGCCGGGGTCGACGCGATGGTGCCGGCCTCGCCCACGCCCTTGGTGCCGAGCGTGTTGGTGGTCGACGGCGACGTCGTGTGGTCGATCTCGAAGGAGATCGTGTCGGCAGCCGTCGGCAGCAGGTAGTCGACGAAGGAGCCGCTGACCAGCGTCCCGGCGTCGTCGTACACCGCCTCCTCGAAGAGTGCCTGCGCGATGCCCTGCACGAGACCGCCGTGCACCTGACCGGCGACGATCAGCGGGTTGATGATGTTGCCGATGTCGTCGACGCAGACGTACTTGCGCATCGTGGCGCGGCCGGTCTCGGTGTCGACCTCCATCGCGCACAGGTGGGTGCCGTGCGGGAAGGAGAAGTTGACCGGGTCGTAGGTGGCGTCGGCGTCGATGCCCGGCTCGTAGTCCTCCGGGTAGTTGTGCGACGCGAAGGTGGCCAGCGCGACATCGGTGATGCCAGTGCCCTGGTCGGTGCCCTTGACCGTGAACCGGCCGCCGGAGAACTCCAGGTCGTCGACGTTGGCCTCGAGCAGGTGGGCCGCGATCGGCTTCGCCTTCTCGATCACCTTGTCGAGGGCCTTGACCAGCGCCTCACCACCCACGACCAGTGACCGCGAGCCGTAGGTGTCCAAGCCCTTGTGGCTGACCTGGGTGTCGCCGTGCAGGATCTCGACGTCCTCGAACGGTACGCCGAGGCGGTCGGCCACGATCTGGCTGAAGGCCGTCTCGTGGCCCTGGCCGTGGGCGCTCGCGCCGGTGATGACCTCGACCTTGCCGGTCGGGAGCATCCGGACGGTCGCGTGCTCCCAGCCGCCGGCGCCGTAGTTGAGCGAGCCGAGCACCCGGCTGGGCGCCAGGCCGCACATCTCGGTGAACGTCGAGATGCCGATGCCGAGCTGGACGGTGTCTCCCGCCTCGCGGCGGGCCTTCTGCTCGGCCCGGAGCGCGTCGTAGCCGAACATCTCCTTGGCCTTGGCGGTCGCGGCCTCGTAGTTGCCCGAGTCGTAGGTCATCCCGGCGACCGTGGTGAACGGGAACTCCTCGTGCTTGATCCAGTTCATCTCGCGGACCTCGAGCGGGTCCTTGCCGAGCTCGACGGCGAGCTCGTCCATCATCCGCTCGATGCCGAACGTCGCCTCCGGGCGGCCGGCGCCGCGGTAGGCGTCGACCCAGGCCTTGTTGGTCAGGACGGGCGTGCAGTTGAACTGGTAGGCGTCGAACTTGTAGATGGCGTTGAACATCCAGGCGCCCAGCACGGGCACCCCGCCACCCACGACGCCGATGTAGGCGCCGAGGTCGGCGAGCAGGTCGACCTTGAGGCCGGTGACCCGGCCCTCCTTGGTGGCGGCCAAGGTGAGCTTCTGCCACTGGTCACGGCCGTGATGGGCCGACACCAGGGACTCCGAGCGGGTCTCGGTGTACTTGCAGGGCTTGCCGACCCGGCGGGCCACGAACCAGGTGATCCACTCCTCGGGGGTCGACTGCAGCTTGCCGCCGAACCCGCCGCCCACGTCGGGCGCGATCACCCGGATCTTCGACTCCGGTACGCCGGTGGTGGCCGCGAGCAGGAACCGCAGGATGTGGGGGATCTGGGTCGCCGACCACATCGTGATCTGCTCGCCGGTCGGGTCGACCACGGTCGACCGAGGCTCCATGAACGCCGGGATCAGACGCTGCTGGCGGAACTCGCGCTCGATCACGATGCCGTTGGCCCGCGCCTCGGCGATCGCCTCCTCGATGTCGCCGCCGCTGCCCTGGCCCGCGGAGTCGAGCTGCCAGAAGGCGGTCTTGTTGGTGCCGAGCTCGGGGTGGGCGAGCACCTTGTCCTCGGCGGACTGGCGCAGGTCGAGCGCGGCCGGCAGCTCGTCGTACTCGACGTCGACGAGCTCGGCCGCGTCGCGAGCCTCGGCCGCGGTGCGGGCCACCACGACGGCGACGATCTCGCCCGCGAAGGCGACGCGTTCGGCCGGCATCGGCTGGTGGTTGGGGGTGACCTGCTCGGTGGTGATCGGCCAGGCATTGGCGTTGACGCCCTGCTCCTCGCCGAGGTCCTTGCCGGTGAAGACGGCCACGACGTTGGTGGCGGTCTTGGCCGCCGAGGTGTCGATGCTGACGATGTTGGCGTGGGCGAAGGGGCTGCGCACCATCGCGAGGTGGAGCATGCCGGGCAACGTGATGTTGTCGGTCCAGCGGGTGCGGCCGGTGATCAGCCGCTGGTCCTCCTTGCGGCGCCGGTCCTTGCCGATCTCGGCAGCCGGGCGCTCGGCCGTGGCGGTCACTGGGCACCTGCCTTCTCGGAGTCGGTGGCGTGCTCTGCTGCGTAGAGGACGCTCCTGACGATGTTGTGGTAGCCGGTGCAGCGGCACAGGTTGCCCTCGAGACCGACCCGGACCTCTTCCTCGCTGGGGTGCGGGTTGTCGTTGAGGAGGTCGACGGACTGCATGATCATCCCCGGCGTGCAGAAGCCACACTGGAGACCGTGGCACTCCCGGAAGGCCTCCTGCACGGGGTGCAGCTCACCGTCGTGGGCGAGGCCCTCGATGGTGGTCACCTCGTGACCGTCGGCCTGGACGGCCAGCACGTTGCACGACTTCACGCTGCGGCCGTCCAGATGGACGGTGCAGGCTCCGCAGTTGCTGGTGTCGCAGCCGATCACGGTGCCGGTCTTCCCGAGCTTCTCCCGGAGGTACTGCACCAGCAGCATCCTGGGCTCGACGTCGTCGGAGACCTGGGCCCCGTCGACTGTGAGACTGATCTTGGTCATCGAACGCCTGCCTTTCGCGCACAGCGCACAGCGGATCTGTGATGCGGCTCACGCTAGGCGTCAGGCGGTTGGCGAAAGGTTGCCCGGCCGAACGGCGGCACGTGCAGTCTCACCTGCGGTTTCTCGTCCTACGCTGGCGCCGTGGAGCGCCGTTCGGAGGGAACCGGCCGCACCGACGCCGTCGTACGACGGTCGCCGGACGGCCGCGCGTACGCCAAGTCGGGCACGAGCCGGGTCCGCGACGAGCTGGCCGACGAGCGCGACCGTCTCGAGTGGCTGGCCGAGACCGGGCTGCCGGCGCCCCGGGTGCTGGACTGGGCCGACGACGGCGAGACCGCGACCCTGACGACCACGGCACTGCCCGGCGTACCGCTGAGCGACCTGCCGGCGAGCTCCACCGAGGCCGCGGCCGCCTCGCTCGGGGCGTTCCTCGCCCGGCTCCACACCCTGGAGACCCAGTCCTGCCCCTTCGAACGCTGGCTGGCGGTCACGGTGCCCCTGGCCCGCGTGCACACCGACGAGGGCCACGTCGACGAGGACGACTTCGACGCCGAGCGCTCGGGGCACAGTGCCGACGACCTCCGCGAGGACCTGATCGAGCAGCGCCCGCAGGCGGAGCGGCTCGAGACGGCCGACCTGGTGGTCTGCCACGGCGACGCGTGCCTGCCCAACTTCCTGGCCGACCCCGAGACCCTCGAGATCACCGGCATGGTCGACGTCGGACGGCTCGGCGTCGCCGACCGACACCTCGACCTCGCCCTGGCGGTGCGATCGATCTCCTCCGCCGAGCTGAACCCGGCGTACGGACCTGCGGCGGCAGAGACGATGCTGGCCGCCTACGGCCGTGCCGCCGACCCGTGGCGGCTGGACTTCTACCGGCTGCTCGACGAGTTCTTCTAGCCCCCGGTGCCGTCCGCCGGCGCGGCCCGGCAGCGGCCGTGCGCGTCGTAGAAGCCCGGGCCGGCGAGGCCGGGACCGGTCAGCTGTGGTAGGTGGGCGCCGCCGCCCGACGGGTAGACCGTGTCGAACCACTGCCCGAAGAACTGGCCGAGCCGGACCTGGCAGCCGTGGCTCCGGTTGGGCAGGTAGCGGGCGAACTCCCGCTCGAGCTGGGGCTCGGTGATGCTGGCGCCGCCGTAGTCCCGCTGGATCCGCCGCAGCGCGCGGTCGAATCGCTCGGGCCCCAGGATCCGGCGCAGCGCGACGTAGGTGGTGCCCGGGCGGGTGTAGGTGGTGCTGCCGCTGAAGAGGCTCGCCGGCGTCGGGTCGGACGGCGCGGCGGTCCAGAGGCTGCCGGTGTTGGCGTAGTTGCGGTTGAACTGGGTGACCAGGCTCTGCTCGAACGCCGCGTCGCCTGCGGCCGTACCGGGCCCGCCGGCAGCGGTCTGGGCGTTGCGAGCGCTGAAGAGGTACTGCCCCAGCGTCGCCATGCCCTCCTTGAAGAACGTCAGGTTGAAGCTCGCCTCCGAGACGTGGTCCCCCCACCACTGGTGCATGTTCTCGTGGTGGAACGTGCCAAGCGAGATCCGCCCGCTCGCGAAGGTGATCATCGTCTGCATCTCCTCCTCGAAGCCGGCGTTGGGGATGCCGACCAGCACCCCGTCCGAGGTGAAGGGGAACGGCCCGTTGAACTGGGCCTGGAAGGCGGTGATGTCCTGCTGCTGGTCCATCACGGTCTTGTTCTGCGCCTTGCGGGCGTCTGTGAGCGCGCTGGCCTGAGCCTGGTAGTAGCGGACGCCGTCGGAGCCGAGGCGGGAGGTGAGATCGTAGGCGCCGACGCTGTTCTCCACGAGATAGCTGGCGACCCTGCCGTCGCCCGTGCTCCAGTGGAAGGTGGTCGACCCGTCGGGGAAGCTCGCGTCCGGTGCGTTCGACGTGGTGGACAGCAGCTGACCGTTGGCGA
>JAHEXO010000145.1 GCA_023252065.1 Nocardioides sp.
TCGACCGGCTGCGGCCCGGGCTCGGCGAGGCCTGGGTCGACCACGTGGCGTCGTACGGCGACGACTGGGCGGTGCTGCGCCGGGAGTACGCCGAGGTGCCCTGGGACCCCTACCACCTGTCGAAGCCACTGGCCGCGCTGCTCGGCTCCCGCGAGTCGCTGGCGCGGCGGCTGCGCAAGGTCTCGCGCGACGAGCGGCTGGCGCTGGTGTCCGGCCACCCGTTCACCGCCGAGGGGCACGCGCTGCGGAACGTGCCGGCCTGGGCCGGGGTGACGTCCTACCTCGAGCAGCGCTTCGGGGCCTGGGCGTTCGTGGGCGGGACGGCTGCGCTGCGCGACTCGCTGGTGGCACGGCTCGACACCCGCCGCGTGTCCGTGGTCTCGGCGCGCGTCGACGACGTGGTGGTGCGGTCCGGGCACGCGGTGGCGGTGGCGACGACGGCCGGCGAGCTGGACGCTGACGCGGTGGTCTGCGCGGTCGACCCCCGTCGCCTGCCGGCCCTGGCGTCGTACGTCGCGCGGACGACGCCGGTGCTGCCGCCGACGACCTGCCACCTCGGCCTGGCGGGACCCGTGCCCGACCTGCCCCACGAGCTGGTCGTGCACGGCGACCCGACGCTCGTGGTCCGCACGCTCGGCCGGGCTCCCGACGGCCACCACGCCTGGACCATGCACGGCCGCGGGCGCGTCGACGAGGACCTGCCGGCCGCACTGGCCCGGCACGGGCTCGACGTCCGCGAGCAGGCCGTGGCCAGGGTCGACCTCTCCCCGCGTGACCAGGTGGACCGGTGGGGCGGCTCGCCCGGGGGCGTGCAGTGGGCGGGTCGCACGACCGTACGCCGGCGGCTGGGGCCGCGGACCCCGGTGGCAGGTGTCTACGCCGCGGGCGCCCACGCCGCCCCGGGCTCGGGCCTGCCCTACGTCGGGCTGTCGGCGGCGCTCGTTGCCCAGGTGGTCGGCCCGGCGTGAGCGTGCGGCCCCTGTGGGAGTCGCCGGTTCACCGGTGACTCGCGCACTTCCCGGCCGTTGCAACCCCTGAGAACTGGACGGAGCGCCACCGCGGTGGGGCTCGAGTGACCAGAGGGGCGAACGCCGGACCGGCGGCGGGCCCGGTCAGCGCAGCTGGAAGGTCACCGTGACCGAGGAGGTCACCGCCATCTCGCCAGGCTCGAGGGAGGAGGCCTCGAGGCTCGCCTTCATCGCCCGGCCGACGGGCACCTCGGCGTAGCCGCTCTCCAGCACCGCCTGGGGGTCGCCCAGCGCGGCACCGGCAAGGGCGGCGAGCTGGGTGCCGCGGTCGACGGCGTCGGCGTACGCCGCCTCGCGGGCCCGGGCCTCGGCCGCAGTGCGGTCGGTCAGCTCCAGCGAGACGCCCTCGACCTGGAGGGCGTCACCGACCTGCTCGACGAGAGCGGTCAGCAGGACGCCGGCCGCGTCGACGTCGGGACACCGCACGGTCAGCGAGTGCCGCGCCTCGAACCCGCTCGGGCGGCCGTCCTGGTCGTGCACCGGCCAGATCTGGACACCGGTGGTCCCGATCCGTTCCGGGCTGGTGTGCTCGCGAGCGGTCGTGACGACCTGCGCGGCGGCGCCGTCGGCGCCGGCGAGGGCCTCGGCCACGCCGAGCGCGCGGTGGGTCGCGGCGACCCGGACCGCGGCCGAGTCGGGGACGACCCGGGCCTCGCCGTGGCCGGTGACGGAGACGGTGCGCATGAGCCGACCGTAACCCGCAGCCTCAGACCGTGAGGTTGAGGGCGGCGAAGATCTCGCGCGTGGCCTTGGAGCGGTTGAGGGTGTAGAAGTGCAGCCCTGGCGCCCCGCCGGCGAGCAGCTCCTCGCACAGCTCGGTGGCGATCCGGATGCCCTCGGCCCGCAGCGCGACGGGGTCGCCTTCGAGCGGGAGGATCCGGTCGAGGGTCTCCTGCGGCATCTCGCGGCCGGAGAGCCGGACCATCGTGCGCATCGAGTTGAGGTTGAGGATCGGCATGATGCCCGGGACGATCGGGAAGTCCGCCCCGATGTCGCGGGCGCGGCGCACGAGCCCGGCGTAGTCGTCGGCGCGCAGCACCATCTCGGTCAGGGCGAACTCCGCACCCGCGTCGTACTTGGCCTTGAGCACCCGGGCGTCCTCCTCCAGCGACGCCGCGTCGCGGTGTCCCTCGGGGAAGGCGGCCACGCCGACGGAGAGGTCGGGGGTGTCCCTGAGGAAGCCCACGAGCTCGGAGGCGTACTCCAGCCCGCCGGGAGGCGACGTCCAGGGCGTGCCGGGCCCGCCGGGCGGGTCGCCACGCAGCGCGAGCACGTTGTGGACCCCGGCCGAGCGCAGCTCTTCGACGATCGTCGTGAGCTCGTCGGTGGTGTGACCGACGCAGGTCAGGTGGGCCATCGGAAGCATCGTGGTCTCGCGGGCGATGCGCCGCGTGATGCCGACCGTGCGTTCGCGCGTGCCGCCGCCCGCGCCGTAGGTCACCGAGACGAACGTCGGGCGCAGCGGCTCGAGCTCGCGGATCGAGCGCCAGAGCACCGCCTCTCCCTCGGCGTCCTGGGGCGGGAAGAACTCGAACGAGAACGAGCGCCCGCCGTCGCGGAGGAGCTGGCCGATGGCCGGGTGTTCGGGCATGCCGTCGAGTCTAAGGAGCGACGCCCCCGTTTCCGTGGTTGGTCCGGTGGGCGGTGGCGTCACGCCGTACGGCGGAGCCTAGGCTCGGCGCGTGACCACCAGCGCCCCCGCGTGGGACCCGTCGCCCTTCCGCGGGCAGGTGCAGGCGGCACTGGAGGCGTTCCTCGAGGAGCAGTCCGAGCGCCTGGCCCCGCTGGGAACCGACGCCACGCGGCTGCTGGACGAGGCACGGGCCTCGGTCTCCGGCGGCAAGCGCTTCCGCGCGGCGTTCTGCTACTGGGGCTTCCGGGCCGTCGCCGGCCCCTCCGACGTCGACCACGCGGCACTGGTCCGGGCCTGCGCCGCGCTGGAGCTCCTCCACGCCAGCGCCCTGGTGCACGACGACTTCATGGACGCCTCCGACACCCGCCGCGGGCGCCCGGCCACCCACCGCGGCCTGGCCGAGGTCCACCGGCGGGACGGCTGGCGTGGCGACCCGGAGCAGTACGGCGCGTCGGCCGCGATCCTGCTCGGCGACCTGCTGCTGAGCTGGTCCGACGAGCTGCTCCGGCGCTGCGGCCTGCCGCTGGAGCGGGTCGTCGCCGCCCTCGACGTCTTCGACCGCTGCCGGTCGGAGGTGATCGCCGGCCAGTTCCTCGACGTGTCGGTGCAGGCGCGCGGGGTCGCCGACGTCGATGCCGCGATGACCGTGCTGCGCTACAAGTCCGCGAAGTACTCCGTCGAGCGGCCGCTCCACATCGGCGCCACCCTGGCCGGAGCGAGCGAGACCCAGCTGGCCGAGCTCTCGTCGTTCGGCCTCCCCCTGGGCGAGGCGTTCCAGCTCCGCGACGACCTGCTCGGCGTCTTCGGCGACCCGGAGGCGACCGGCAAGCCGGCCGGGGACGACCTGGTCGAGGGCAAGCGGACGGTCCTGGTCGCCCTCGCCCTGGACGCCGCCCCGGCAGACGAGGCGGCCCGCCTCGACGCGGCCCTCGGGACGCCGCTCTCCCCCGCCGAGGTCGGCGAGCTGCGCGGCGTCATCGACCGCTCGGGCGCCCACCAGCAGGTCGAGGAGGTCATCGGACAGCTGGCCGGCCGCGCGGCCGACGCGCTGACCCGGGCGTCGTTCGACGACCACGCCCGCGCCGTGCTGCACGAGCTGGCGACCGCGGTCACCGACCGGGTGGTGTGACCCCTCCAGGCACCCTCGTGAGGTTTCGAGACGCGGGGGCGCTTCAGTCGAGCGAAGGAACGCCCTCGATGTCGGGGCCGTCGCCGCGGAGCAGGACCGCGAAGCGGCCGCCATTGTCGGCGTTCACGCGGCCGCCGAGCACCGACAGCGCCACCGAGAACGCGCGCTCGTCCTCGCGGGCCAGCGGGCCCCAGCCGTCCCACAGCAGCACCCAGCCCTCGCTGTCGCCGGCGGTGACGTCGGCCAGGCAGTCGGCCAGGGCGTCGAAGTTCTGCCCGTAGTAGTCGGGGAAGTCGAGCGCCTCGCCGATCGCCGCGAGGAACTCGGCCTTGGTCGGTCCGTGCCAGCCGTCGACCGCCGCGAACTGCCACCCGGCGTGCTCGACGGTATGACGCACGTCCTCGACGGCGAAGTGGCCGTGCCACCGGTAGATGCCGGGTTCGACGTGGTGGGCCAGCAGGCCGGCCAGTCCGCTCATGTGGTGGTGATCCTCTCGAACGTGTTGTAGTGGTCCTGGGTCCAGTACAGCTCTCCCGAGGCACCGGTGATGATCCTCCGTGCTCCGCGGTCGTTCTCACCCGGGGTCGGCACCGTGTACTCGTGGTAGTAGCCGGTGTCCTCGTGGGGCAGGAGCCCCTCGCGGTTCTCGAACACGACGCCGTCGCGGTCGTAGGGGAACGGCCCGCCGGCGTCGATCAGCGCCAGCGTCTGCTGCGCCTCGGGCGGCAGCTCGGTGGCGGCGACCGTCGGCAAGGTGGCCGGGTCGGCGTCGCCGTCTCGACCGCCGCCGGAGAATCCGCCCTGGTTCAGCGCCCAGGTGAGGACGGCGACGACCAGCACCGCGAGCAGCCCGATCCAGAGCCGGCCCCGTTTCGGGGTCGGCTCAGAAGCTGAGGGCCTGCGCACGTCGCTTGACCTCCGAGCCACGGTTCTCCCGGAGCGCGTCGATCGGGCGGCCGGGCAGCTCGGCGTCGAGGAACAGCCACGCGATGCACTCGCGGTCGTCGTACCCGCCGTCGTGGAGCACCGTGAGCAGACCCGGGAGGCCCTTGATGACGAGCGACCCGTCGAGGAAGGCGGCCGGCACCGAGGGCGGCCGACCCGGCTCCGGGACGGCGGCGGCCAGCTCGTGGACCTTCACCATCGTGCGCACCTTGGCCGGCGTGACCCCCAGCCGGCGCCCGACCTCGGTCCAGTCGAGCCACTCGTCGACCAGCTCCGAGAGGTCGGCATCTGCCAGCGACGTCATGGTCCAACTCTGTCACGACCGGGCGGAGGTACGGCGCGCCGGGGGCCGCGGAATCGGGAAGCGGAGGCCGACGTCCGTAGGATGGCCGGACCGGGTGACTTCCCCGACCGGTGCAGGAGGGTCGACGTGGAGCAAGACACGCGCGCCCACGCGGGCGGCGCCACGCTCGCCGACCCTGCGACCGGGCTGCTCCTCGACGGCCGCTACCTGATCGGTCCCCGGATCGCCCGTGGCGGGATGGCGGCGGTCTACGAGGCGCTCGACACCCGGCTCGACCGCGAGTGCGCGGTCAAGATCATGCACCCCGGCCTGGGCGACGACGGTGCGTTCGCGGAGCGGTTCAAGCGCGAGGCCCGCGCGGCCGCCCGCCTCTCCCACCCCCACGTCGTGAGCGTCTTCGACCAGGGCGAGGACCCGGCCGTCGAGGGCGCGCTCTACCTCGTGATGGAGCTGGTGCCGGGCCACACGCTCCGCGACGTGATCCGCGACGAGGCGCCGATGCAACCCGCCCGCGCGGTCGCGCTGATCGAGCCCGTCGTCTCGGCGCTCGCCGCCGCCCACCGAGCCGGCCTGGTCCACCGCGACATCAAGCCCGAGAACGTCCTGATCGCCGATGCCGACTCCGGAGGCCAGGTCAAGGTCGCCGACTTCGGCCTGGCCAAGGCGGTCACTGCCGACACGCAGCACACCGCGACCGGCGGCGTGATCATCGGGACCGTCTCCTACCTCGCACCCGAGCTGGTGGTCGACGGCACCTGCGACGCACGCGTCGACGTCTACGCCGCGGGCGTGATGCTCTACGAGCTGCTGACCGGCCGGAAGCCCCACGAGGGCGAGTCGCCGATCGCAGTCGCCTACAAGCACGTCCACGAGGACGTGCCGCCGCCGTCGCGGCTCGTGCCGGGCATCCCGCCCTACCTCGACGCCCTGGTCGCCCGCGCCACGTCCCGCGACCGGGCCCAGCGACCGGCCGACGCAGGCGTGCTCCTCCACCAGCTCCACCGGGTCGGGCAGGCGCTGGCCGGCGGAGTCGCGGACGACGAGGAGCTCACCACCGACCTGACGCCGGTTGCCGCACCCGTCACCGACGAGACCACCGCGCTCGAGCTCATGCCGGTCGCTCCCCCGGAGCTCGCCGCTGCGCCGGAGCTCGCCGCTGCCGTGGCGGACGCACCCTTCGAGCCTGCCCCCGACCCGATCCCGCCCC
>JAHEXO010000146.1 GCA_023252065.1 Nocardioides sp.
ACCGCTGGTGGAGGGCGCGGTCGTGGTGGGTGGCACCGGCCGGCTGGCCGAGCACCTTCCCGGCATCCTCGGGGTCCTCGACATCGACTCGACCGGCGTCACCGAGGCCGGCACCCGCTACCGGGGACTGGTCTTCGACGCGACCGGGCTGACCGAGCCCGGGCAGCTGGTCGCGCTGCGTGACTTCTTCGGCCCGCTGATGCGCAGCCTGGAGACCTGCGCACGACTCGTCGTGATCGGCACCCCGCCGGAGCGGGCCGCCGGCGAGGAGCGGATCGCCCAGCGAGCCCTCGAGGGGTTCACCCGCAGCCTCGGCAAGGAGGTCGGCCGCGGCGGCACGTCCCAGCTGGTCTACGTCGCCGCAGGGGCCGAGGGTGCCGTCGGCTCGACCCTGGGCTTCCTGCTGTCGCCGAAGTCGGCGTACGTCTCCGGTCAGGTCGTGCGGGTCGGCACCCACGTCAGCGAGCCCGCCGCGGACACCGACCGGGAGCACCCGTTGGCCGGCAAGGTCGCCCTGGTCACCGGCGCCGCCCGCGGCATCGGCGAGCAGATCGCCCGGGTCCTGGCCCGCGAGGGCGCCACCGTCGTGGGCGTCGACGTGCCGCAGGCGGCCGACGACCTGATCCGGCTGACCCGCGAGCTGGACGGCGACTACCTGACCCTCGACATCACCGCCAAGGACGCTCCGAAGCGGATCGCGCAGCACCTGCGGCAGGAGCACGGTGGGGTCGACGTGGTCGTGCACAACGCCGGCATCACCCGCGACAAGTTGTTGGCCAACATGGACGACGACCGGTGGAACGCCGTCCTCGCCGTCAACCTGGTCGCCCCCGAGCAGATCACCGCCGAGCTCCTCGAGCAGCAGGCGATCCACCCCAACGGCCGCATCGTCGGCGTCGCCTCGATCGCCGGCATCGCGGGCAACGTCGGGCAGACCAACTACGCCACCTCCAAGGCGGGAGTGATCGGGCTCGTCGACTCCTTCAAGGACGACCTGCCCGACGGCATCACCGTCAACGCCGTCGCCCCGGGCTTCATCGAGACCAAGATGACCGCGGCGGTGCCGTTCGCCACCCGTGAGGTCGGCCGCCGGCTCAACGCGATGAGCCAGGGCGGCCAGCCGGTCGACGTCGCCGAGACGATCGCCTGGTTCGCCGACCCGGCGTCCACGGCAGTCAACGGCAACGTGGTGCGGGTCTGCGGCCAGATGATGCTGGGCGCCTGACGTGGTCGGCACGCTGCTCAAGGCCGCACTGCCGTCGATCCCGGTGGTCAACCAGCTGCCGGGGGTCCGCAAGACCGGCGGTGACCCGTCCGCGCTGCACGAGGCCCGCACGGCGACGGTGTCACGCGAGCACGTCCGGGCCTATGCCGCCGTGTGCGGCTTCCCGGTCAAGGACACCGCCCCGCTGACCTTCCCGCACGTCCTCGCCTTCCCCCTGCACATTGCGGTGCTGTCTTCCCCGCAGTTCCCGTTCCCGGCGATGGGGACGATCCACGTGGCCAACCGGATCACCGCCCACCGGCCGATCGAGATCGGCGAGACCCTGCAGGTCGAGGTGCACACCGGCCCGCTGGTCCCCCACCCGAAGGGCACCGCGGTCGACTTCCTGGCGACCGCGACAGTGGACGGGGAGACGGTCTGGGAGAGCGCCTCGACCTACCTGCGGCGCGGCCGACCGTCCGGCGACCCCGTGGAGACCGCCGAGCCCGGCCCGAGCCGGGTCGTGCCCGGCCGGATCACCTGGCGGCTGCCCGGCGACCTGGGCCGTCGTTACGCCGGGGTGTCCGGTGACCACAACCCGATCCACCTCTACCCGCTGACCGCCAAGGCCCTGGGCTTCCCCCGCCAGATCTCCCACGGCATGTGGAGCCTGGCCCGGTGCGTGGCCGCCTTGGAGAACCGGCTCCCCGACGCGGTCACCGTCGAGGCGTCGTTCAAGAAGCCGATCCTGCTGCCCGGCACCGTCGCCTTCGGGCAGGACGCCGTGGCCGACGGCATCGCCTTCTCGCTCACCTCGCCCCGCACCGGCGCCCCCCACCTGGTCGGCCGCACCCACCCGGCCTGACGCCGCCCGCCGTACGACGGGGGCTCAGCGGCTGCGCTGCCGGATCAGCCCCTCCTGGGCGACGGTCGCGACCAGCCGGCCGTCCTCGGTGAACACCCGGGCCAGCGACAGCCCTCGCGCGCCGGAGGCCGACGGCGACCACTGGTCGTAGAGCCACCACCGGTCGGCCCGGAAAGGCCGGTGGAACCAGATGGTGTGGTCGAGGGAGGCCGGCATCAGCGTCGGGGAGCCGATCTCCACGTCGTGCGGCACCAGGGCGGCGCCGAGCAGGGTCAGGTCGCTGGCGTAGGTGAAGGCGGCGGTGTGGAGGTCGGGGTCGTCACCGAGCTCGCCGTTGACCCGGATCCAGAACTGGGCGCGGGCCGGGCGGTCGGTGTCCTCCTTCAGCCGGGTGTGCCCCGGGTGGGCGGAGTTGCCGAGGAAGCGGGTGTCGAGCGCCGCCCACTCCTTGGCGAACTCGGCGCCCGCCTCGGGGTCGCCGGTGCGGAGCTGGGCGATCTGGGCGAAGGTCAGCCCCTCGTCGGGGGTCGGCACCTCGGGCATCTCGTCCTGGTGCTCGAAGCCCTCCTCGGGGCGCTGGAAGTTGGCGGTGAGGTAGAAGATCGGGCGGCCGTGCTGGCGCGCCACCACCCGCCGGGTCTCGAAGGAGCGCCCGTCGCGGATCCGCTCGGAGTCGTAGATGATCGGGACCGTGGTGTCGCCGGGGCGCAGGAAGTAGGCGTGCAGGGAGTGCACCTCCAGCCCGTCGTCGACGGTGCGGATCCCCGCGATCAGGGCCTGGGCGGCGACCTGGCCGCCGAAGACCCGCTGCCGGTCTGTGTTCGGGCTGCTGCCCCGGAAGAGGCCGGTGTCGAGGGTCTCGAGGTCGAGGAGCTCCACGAGCTCCGCGGCGGAGGAGGGCATCAGCTCTCGCCCTCGGTGCCGTCGAGGCCGGCCAGGAACTGCTCGAACTGGCGACCGATCTCCTCACCAGTCGGGATCGGCTCGTCCTCGGCGAGCAGGCTGTTGCCCTCCTGCTCGGCGCGCTGGAACGCGTCGTACTGCTGCTCGAGGGCCTGGACGACCTCGAGCACCTCGGTGTTGGACGACAGGTAGGTCGCGACCTCCTCGTCGCGCTCGCGTGAGGCCTCGCGCAGCTCGGTGAGATCGATGGTGAGGCGCCCGGCGCGCTCGACCTGCTCGAGCAGGGTCACCGCTGCGTGGGGGTAGTCGAGCTGGGCGAGGTAGTGAGGGATGTGGGCCACGAAGCCCATCGCGTCGTGCCCCCACTCCCCCAGCCGCAGCTCGAGCAGCGCCTGGGCGCTGGACGGGATGCGGAGCTCGCCGCGCCACGGGCTGTCTCCCGAGAGCAGGTCGGGGTTGTTGGCGTGGTGGGTCACCGCGATCGGGCGGGTGTGCGGCACCGCCATCGGTACGGCGCCGAGGCCGATCACGCGGCTGACGCCGAGCTGCTCGACCACGGTGCGGACGGCGCCGGAGAACGCCTCCCAGCGGTTGTCGGGCTCAGGCCCGTGGAGCAGGAGGTAGGGCGTGCCGCCCTCGTCCTCGAGGAGGCGCACCAGGAGCCGGGGCGCGTCGTACTGCTCGTAGTGGTCGCGGACGAACGACATGGCCGGGCGGCGGGCGCGGTAGTCGTGGAACTCGTCGACCTCGAACGTCGCCACGACCCGTCCGCCGCCGGACTGCTCGACGAGGTGCCGCGCCGCGATCGCCGTCGTGCTGCCGGCGTCGAGGAACCCGTCGAGCGCGAGCACCATCGCCAGCTCGGTGACGCCCTCGAGCTCGGGCACGTCGTCGACGATGTGGACCAGGCGGTCGGGATCGGGCACGGGAACCTCTCGGGTCGGGGACAGGGTGAGCGTCCCAGACCGCCAGCCTATTCCGGTGGGTCGGGCAGCCGCGCCTCGAGCACGTTCCAGTCACCGGTCGCGACCAGGCGGGGCGTCTCGAACCCCGCCGCCACGAGGAGCGCGTCGTACTCGGCCCGGGTGCGCTCGCGCGCTCCGAACAGGACGAGCATGTGCAGGTCCATGAGGTGCAGGTCGCGCTGTTCCACCGGCCCACGGTCGGGTGCGTCGACGACCCGCTCGAGGACCAGCAACCGCGCATCGGCTGCCATCGCGTCTCGGACGCGTCCCAGGATCGCGACGCACTCGTCATCGGTCCAGTCGTGCAGGACATGGCCCATCGTGTAGGCGTCGCCGCCGCTCGGCACCGACGCGAAGAAGTCGCACCCGACACCGCGTCCGCGGTCTCCGAGCCCTTGGGCCGCCAGGAGCGCAGTGGCCTCCTGCGCGACGGCGGGCCGGTCGGCGACCACGCCCTGGAGGTCGGGGCGCTCCGCGAGCAGGGCAGCCACCATTGCTCCGCGTCCGCCGCCCACGTCGACCACGGTCGAGACGCCCTCGAGCACCCCCGACGCCAGTAGCACTCCGGCCTGCACGGTCCCGCGCCGGGCCATCGCCGCGTTGAAGATCCGCTCCTCCTCGGGATGGGCACTCAGGTGCTCCCAGTGGGAGAGGCCGTTCACCGGACGGTAGGTGCCCGCACCGGTGCGGAGCGCGTCGTCGAGGGCGTGCCAGGCGGCGACGCTGGGGAGGTCGGTCTGCATCAGCACCAGGTCGCGGACCCGCGCCGGATGGTCGGAGCGGAACGTCGCGCCGAGCTCGGTGACCAGGAAGCCGGAGTCGTCGTGGTCGAGCAGACGGAGGTCGACGAGAAAGCGAAGGTAGCGCGCCACCGACTCCGAGTCGGCGTCCACCGCGGCCGCCACGGCGTCCGCGGTCCGGCGCTCTCCGAGCGCGTCGAAGACGCCCAGTAGGCACCCCGCTCGCAGGGCCATGCTGACCCAGGCGCCCCTGACCATCCAGACCGCGTCGGCGACGATGTCGCTCATGCTGACACTCTGGCAGCCGGTCACCGGAGGTGTCATCGCTCGGACGAACCCTTTGGCTGCCCCGTCTCGTCTGGGTGGGTGAGGCGGACCTCGGGGCCGCTCGGGACAGGAGGAGCACGGTGGGCCGACCGGACCGATCGGAGTTCCCCGAGTTCGCGCGGGCGCGGGCCGGGGCGCTGCAGCGCGCGGCGTACCTGATGGTCGGCGACACCCAGCTCGCGCAGGACCTCGTGCAGGAGGCCCTGACCCGGACGTACGTCGCGTGGCCGCGGCTGCGCGACCCGCGCAACGCCGAGGCCTACTGCCGCAAGGCGATCACGACGACCGCGATCTCGTGGTTCCGCCGCAAGGGCTGGAACAACGAGCGGCCGACGGAGGTCCTGCCGGAGGGCGCCGTTCACCGGCTGCCGGGTCACGAGGCGAGCATCGCCGAGCACGACGCTGTGTGGCGCGCCCTCCTGACGCTGCCTCCGCGCCAGCGCGCTGCCCTCGTGCTCCGTTTCTACGAGGACCTCACCGAGGTCCAGACGGCTGCGGCGATGGGTTGCGCGGTGGGCACCGTGAAGAGCCAGGTCGCGGCGGCCCTGGCCAAGCTCCGCACGCAGCTCGGTGACGACGTCGAGCTCCTCTCCTCCGACGAGATCCGCGACGAGATGGTGGTGAACCGATGACCGGGCAGCTGCGCACGACCCTCCATGACCGGGCCGAGGGCCTCGAGACCTGGGACGCCGACCTCTCCTCGATCGTGCGCGATGGTGACCGGCGGCTGCGCCGACGTCGTCAGGCGGTCGTTGGCGGGGCCGCGGCGCTCGCCCTGGCTGTGGGCCTGGGCTCGCTCGCCTACGCCGGACGGTCGACGACCGTGGAGCCGGGACCCGCCGACCCGGGCGGGAGGCCGCTCGTCTACGCAGTCGGCAGCGTCATCCACAGCGGCGACGACACGGTCGACGTGGGCGAGCGAGTGGTGTCGCTCGTCCAGACCCACTGGGGCTACGTCTTCAGCACCCCCGACCTGCGGCTGCACCAGGTGCGCAACGGCACGGTCGAGCCGATCACGACCTTCGACGGGCACCCAAGCCGATTCGCGAGCCCCACGACTCCGCTGGTGACAAGTGACGACGGCCTGCTCACGGCGTGGTTCGACGGGGAGCGGATCCAGACCTGGCCGGGCTACCGCGACGGCGGCAACATGGTGAACGACCTCCACAAGACCAACTCGTTCAACG
>JAHEXO010000147.1 GCA_023252065.1 Nocardioides sp.
CGCCCAGGAGCTTGTCACCCGACGCAGTCACCAGGTCGGCCCCCGCCCGGAGGGTGGACGCGGCGTCGGGCTCGTCGGGGAGCCGGGGGTGAGGGGCGAGCAGTCCGGACCCGATGTCGGCGACCACCGGCACGCCGAGCGCGGCCAGCTCGGCGACCGCGACCGACGACGTGAAGCCCTCGACCCGGAAGTTGGACGGGTGGACCTTGAGCACGAACGCCGTCTCCGGGCCGAACGCCTCGGCGTAGTCGGCCAGGTGCACGCGGTTCGTCGTGCCGACCTCTCGCAGCCGTACGCCGACCGACTCGAGCAGCTCCGGGATCCGGAACCCGTCGCCGATCTCGACCAGCTCGCCCCGGGCCACCACGACCTCCCGTCCCGCGGCCAGCGCGGACGCCGTGAGCGCGAGGGCGGCGGCCCCGTTGTTGACGACGTGCACCGCCTCGGCCTCGGGCACCGCGCGGGCCAGCGCCGCGAGGGCGCCCCGACCCCGACGCCCACGCGAACCGGTCTCGAGGTCGAGCTCGACGTCGGTGGTGCCGGAGGCGGCGACGACAGCCTGGACCGCCGCGGCCGACAGCGGAGCCCGGCCGAGGTTGGTGTGCACGACCACGCCGGTGGCGTTGACGACCCTGCGCAGCGAGGACGCGGACTGCGGGAGCGCGGCGACCACGGCGTCAACGACGTCCTCCGGCGCCACGTCACCGGCGCGGCACTGGTCGAGAACGACGGTCACGGTCCCCTTCACCAGGTCGCGTCCGAGGTGAGCCAGGGCGTCCTTCAGCCGCGGGTCGGCGAGGACCGCGTCGACCCGCGGCGTACGCCGGCGGGGGTCGTCGTCGCCCGGCCCGGTCATGTGGAGCATCCTCCCCTGAAGTGCTGGGTCTCGAGACGCGTCGATCCTCAGTGGCGGAGGCGGACGGGAATCGAACCCGCCTGACCGGGACACCCGGTCACTACGGTGTTGAGGACCGCGCCCGTCACCAGACGAGAAACGCCTCCGCCCACACCCTACGAGCGGGTGCCACACACGACGACGAGGACCACCGAGAGCGCGGCTGACCCCTCGCGGGCACGACGTCCGCAGCGGCCCGGGACCATCGTCGCGCGCACGGCCGCCGATGGCCTCTACCTCCTGACCACGCCGGCGCGCTGTGCTGGAGGTGGACCCCCGGTCCGAGCGGCCAGGGCGCCGAAAGGGGGAGTCATGAGGACTCGTCGAACCTCCCGGGTGGTCGTCGCCACCAGCGGGAGCGCCGCCAGCCAGGCGGCCATCACCTTCGCTGCGGGCGAGGCAGCCTCGCGAGGGCTTCCGCTCGAGGTCGTCCACGTCGTACCGCCCACGATGCCGGCCGGGCCCTACGTCGCGGCGCCCGACGTCGCCGTACGCAAGACCGGGCGCGAGGTGCTCTCGCACGGCGAGTCCCTGGCCCACCAGACGGTCCCGCGGCTCGACGTGTCCACCACGCTGCTGATCGGCTCGCGGGCCGACGCGGTCGTCCAGCACGCCGAGGGTGCCGACCTGCTGGTGGTCGGGGCGCCTCCGCACGGCCTGTTCGAACGGCTCTGGACCGGCTCGACCGTCTACGGCGTCGCCGCCCGGGCCTCCTGCCCGGTCGCGGTCGTCCCGCCCGGTCCGCCTCCGCCGGCCGCCCACGAGATCCTGGTCGGGCTGAAGACGACCCGGCATGCCGGCCACCTGCTGTCCCTGGCGTTCTCGATGGCCCGCCAGCGCCAGTGCGACCTCCGGATCGTGCACGCCTGGCACGTGGCCTCGCCGTACGACGAGGCGATGGCAGAGCGGGAGCCGGAGCCCGAGTGGGTGCGGGACCAGGTGCGGGCCATCGACGGCCTCCTGATCGACCTGCGGATTGCCTATCCGGAGGTCCGTGTGGAGGTGGAGGTCGTGCACAGCCAGCCGGCCTTCGCGCTCGTCACGGGCTCGAAGGGCGCTGACCTGCTGGTCGTGTCGCGCCCGGCGCACGGTGGCTTCGTGCACTACCTCGGGGCGACTGCCCACGCCGTGCTCCGGGAGTCGGCCTGCACGGTGCTGGTGGTCCCTCCGGTCGACGAGGTGCAGGAGGTCGAGCACGTCCAGAAGGAGGCCGTGCTCCTCCCCTGAGCAGGCACCGGGTACAAGGTCCCGGGGGCGGCAGGTCACGCGACGCGCGCGAAGCGCGGAAGCGACTCCCCGGTCGGTGCCATCCACGCTCCTTCTGCATGCCGGTAGCGTGCCTGGGTACGGGGACGTACCCGGGTGTGGCCGGGTCGACCAGGAGGGCAGATGGGCGAGCGCGCGTTCCTCGGCTGGCCGGTGCTGCGTCAGCTCACGGGCCGCGACGTCCTCGCCCGCGGCCACGCGGCCCGCTCCGTGCGGAGCGAGACCCTCACCCCGCGCACGGTGCAGGCCGACCAGGTCGTCGACTCGGTCTGCCCCTACTGCGCCGTCGGATGCGCCCAGCGCGTCTACGTCAAGGACGGCGCGGTCACCCAGATCGAGGGAAACCCGGCCAGCCCGATCTCGCGCGGCCGCCTGTGCCCCAAGGGCAGCGCGTCCCTCCAGCTGGTGACCTCGCCGACCCGGGTCACCCGGGTCCACTACCGCCGCCCACACAGCCGGACGTGGGAGGACCTCGACCTCGACACCGCGATGGACATGATCGCCGACCGGGTGGTCAAGACCCGCAAGGAGTTCTGGGAGTGGGAGGACGACCAGGGTCGTCGTACCCGCCGCACCCTAGGCATCGCCAGCCTCGGAGGAGCGACCCTCGACAACGAGGAGAACTACCTCATGAAGAAGCTCTACACCGCGATGGGCGCGATCCAGATCGAGAACCAGGCCCGTATTTGACACTCCTCCACGGTGCCCGGTCTGGGTGCCTCGTTCGGCCGTGGTGGGGCCACCACCTACCTGCAGGACCTCAGCAACGCGGACTGCATCCTGATCCAGGGCTCCAACATGGCCGAGGCGCACCCGGTCGGCTTCCAGTGGGTGATGGAGGCCAAGCGCAAGGGCGCGACCGTGATCCACGTCGACCCGCGGTTCACCCGCACCTCGGCGGTCGCCGACGTGCACGTCCCGATCCGGGCCGGCTCCGACATCGCGTTCCTCGGTGCGCTGGTCAACCACGTGCTCTCCCACGACCTCGACTTCCGTGAGTACGTCGTCGCCTACACCAACGCGGCCAACCTCATCGCCGAGGACTTCCAGGACACCGAGGACCTCGACGGCCTCTTCTCCGGTTGGGACCCCGACAGCGGGCAGTACGACCCGGTGTCGTGGCACTACGAGCCGCCCGAGGAGCTCAGCGAGGACGACCGGGCCAACCTCGAGCAGATGAGGGCGGACGAGAGCGGAGGGTCCGACGCCAAGCAGTCGCACCAGGCCGCGCACTCCGAGAGCCACGGGTCGGGAGGCGCTCCCGTCAGCTGGAAGGGGCGTCGCGACGAGACGCTGCAGCACCCGCGCTGCGTGTTCCAGATCCTCAAGCGCCACTACGCCCGCTACACCCCCGAGATGGTGCAGGAGGTGTGCGGCATCGCGCCCGAGCAGTTCGCCGCGGTCGCCGAGGCGCTGACCTCCAACAGCGGGCGCGAGCGGACCAGCGCCATCTGCTACGCCGTCGGGTGGACGCACCACAGCGTGGGCTCGCAGATGATCCGCACCGCCGCGATCCTGCAGACCCTGCTCGGCAACATCGGGCGCCCCGGCGGCGGCATCCTGGCCCTGCGCGGGCACGCCTCGATCCAGGGCTCCACCGACATCCCGACGCTCTTCAACATCCTGCCCGGCTACCTGCCGATGCCGCAGGCCGACCAGCACCAGTCGCTCGACGAGTGGGTCGGCGACGAGGAGGGCAAGGCAGGGTTCTGGGGCAACATCCGGCCCTACGCCGTGAGCCTGCTGAAGTCCTACTGGGGCGACGCCGCCACCGCCGACAACGGGTTCTGCTTCGACTACCTGCCACGCATCACCGGTGACCACTCGACGTACACCACGGTCAAGGCGATGATCGAGGGCGGTTGCAAGGGCTACTTCGTGGTCGGCGAGAACCCCGCGGTGGGATCGGCCAACGGCAAGATGCAGCGGCTCGGGCTCGCGGCCCTCGACTGGCTGGTCGTGCGCGACCTGCAGATGATCGAGTCGGCGACGTTCTGGAAGGACGGTCCCGAGATCGAGACCGGCGAGCTGGTCACCGACGAGATCGGCACCGAGGTCTTCTTCCTGCCCGCCGCGACCCACGTCGAGAAGGCGGGGTCCTTCACCCAGACCCAGCGGATGCTCCAGTGGCGCGACCAGGCGGTGGAGCCGCCCGACGACTGCCGCAGCGAGCTGTGGTTCTACGTCGAGCTCGGCAACCGCATCCGGGAGAAGCTCCGCGACTCCACCGATGAGCGGGATCGCCCACTGCTCGACCTGGCGTGGGACTACCCGATGAACGAGAAGGGGGAGCCCGACGGTGAGCAGGTGCTGCGCGAGATCAACGGCACCGGGCCCGACGGCGCTGCGCTCTCGGCGTACACCGAGCTGAAGCCCGACGGCTCGACCGCGTGCGGCTGCTGGATCTACTGCGGCGTGTACGCCGACGAGGTCAACCAGGCGCGGCGTCGCACGCCCCACTGGGAGCAGGACCTGGTCGCGGCCGAGTGGGGCTGGGTGTGGCCCGCCAACCGGCGGATCCTCTACAACCGGGCCTCGGCCGACCCCGACGGCGCCCCCTGGAGCGAGCGCAAGAAGCACGTCTGGTGGGACGCCGAGCAAGGGAAGTGGACCGGGGCGGACGTCCCCGACTTCATCCCCGACCGGCCACCGGGTCACGTGCCCGGGCAGGACGCGCACGGGCCTGACGCCATTGGCGGGAACGACCCGTTCATCATGCAGACCGACGGCAAGGCGTGGCTGTTCGCGCCGCTGGGCGTGGCCGACGGGCCGATGCCGACCCACTACGAGCCGCCGGAGTCGCCGGTGACCAACCCCCTCTACGGCCAGCAGAAGAACCCCGGCCGCCGATGGCTCGAGCAGGCCGCCAACCCGATCAACCCGAGCAGCAGCGAGGTCTTCCCCTTCGTCTTCACCAGCTACCGCCTCACCGAGCACCACACCGCGGGCGGGATGAGCCGGTCGCTGCCGTTCCTCGTGGAGCTCCAGCCGGAGCCGTTCTGCGAGGTCTCCCCGCGGCTGGCCCGCGAACGACGGCTGGAGCACGGCGGCTGGGCGACCGTGGTCACCGCACGCGCCGCGATCGAGGTGCGGGTCCTGGTCACCGACCGGATGCGTTCGCTCCGGCTGGGGGACCGGTGGGTGGAGCAGGTGGGGCTGCCCTACCACTGGGGAGGCAACGGGATCAGCCTGGGCGACTCCCAGAACGACCTGGTCAACGTGCAGATGGAGCCCAACGTCTACATCCAGGACAAGGTCGGCACCTGCGACATCCAGCCCGGGCGACGCCCGCGCGGCGCTGCGCTCACGGCGTACGTCGCGGACTACCGACGCAGGGCGGGGGTCGCCGAGCCTGCGACCACCGACGACGAGGAGAGTGAGGACTGATGGGTCGCCTCTGGGGCCGCCTCGACGACCCGACCGCGGACGCCGGCTACGCCGACCCGCACCCGCCGCGGATGGGTTTCTTCACCGATACCTCGGTGTGCATCGGCTGCAAGGCCTGCGAGGTCGCCTGCAAGACGTGGAACGAGGTGCCCGACGACGGCTACCTGCTGACCGGGATGTCCTACGACAACACCCAGGAGCTCGGGGCCAGCACCTGGCGGCACGTGGCGTTCGTCGAGCAGCCGGTCGCCCGGTCTAGTTCTCCGGCCGGCACGACCGACCTGGGGATGCCGGGGATGGGTCCTGGAGACGACTCCGCCGACGCCACCGACGAGGACGCGGGGGTGCGGTGGCTGATGTCGTCCGACGTCTGCAAGCACTGCACCCACGCCGCCTGCCTCGACGTCTGCCCGACGGGAGCGCTGTTCCGGACCGAGTTCGGGACGGTCGTGGTCCAGCCCGATGTTTGCAACGGCTGCGGCTACTGCGTGCCCGCCTGTCCCTACGGCGTGATCGACCTGCGCGAGGGCGACGGGCGAGCCTGGAAGTGCACGCTGTGCTACGACCGGCTCAAGGAGGGTCAGACGCCAGCCTGCGCCCAGGCGTGCCCGACGG
>JAHEXO010000148.1 GCA_023252065.1 Nocardioides sp.
GCCCGGTGTGCAGGTCGGGCAGCGGCCGCAGGCACTTCGCCGCCATCTGCCACGACTCGACCAGGACCGACAGCTCGCCCCGACGCGAGGTGACCACCTCGCCGGTCACCGAGACGACGTCGCCGAGGTCGACGCCCTTGCGCCACAGCGCGAGCAGCGACGGGTCGGTCGTGGCGCGGTCGAGCATCGCCTGGAGGTGGCAGTCGTCCTCGGCCAGGACGGCGAACAGCACCCCGCCGAGGTCGCGCAGGGCGCGGACCCGGCCGGTCACCGACACGCGGCGACCGGTGTGGGTGTCGGGCGCGAGGCCCTGATGGGCCGAGCGCACCTCGGCCGCGCCGGTGTCCCGCGGTACGGCTGCCGGGTAGGCGGGCATCCCAGCGGCCTCCAGCAGCACCAGCTTGGCGCGCCGGACGCGCTGCTGCTCGCTGTACGGCGGGTGGGCGGCGCGGTCGTCGGCCTCCTCCTCGAGGGCCGCGACCTGGGCGGCGAACACCACCGGGTCGGGCCGAGGCTGGGTCAGGTCGCGCCGGCGACCGAAGGTGTCGATCCCGAGCTCCGGGAGGAAACCCTCGGCCCGCCCACACGCGATCGCGGCCCGGACCACCGACACCCCGCCGCCGTAGCAGAGGAACCGCGGGCGCCAGTCGGGCTGGTACTTCGCGTTGGACCGGTAGAGCGTCTCGAGCTGGTAGAAGCGGGAGATGAAGCCGAGCACCGCGTCGTTGATCCGGGTGACCGGGCCTGCCCCGACCTCGTCGGCTCCGCTGAACACGGAGCGGAACACCGCGAAGTTGAGCGAGACCCGGCTCACCTACAGCTCGACGCACGCCTCGACCAGACCGGTGACCATGGCCTCGATCAGGCCGTTGGGGGAGCCGGGGGAGCGACGCATCAGGTCGAGGGAGAGGCCGGAGCGCCCCCAGGGCACGAAGTGGAGCAGTCCGCCCAGTGTGCCGTCGGGTGCGTGGGCGGTGACGACGACGCAGCGCGCGTCGGCCGGGTCGCCCAGGCGGTTGAGCGCCATCGAGAAGCCGCGCTCGGTGTCGGAGCCGCGCCAGTCGACGGCACGACGTACCAGCTCGTCGAGCTCGGCGGGAGTCAGCTCGCAGGTTCGCCGCACGCGCAGGTCGTAGCCGGCCTTGACGACCCGGTTGACCGCCTGCCGCACCGGGGTCATGCCGGGGCCGTCGAGGTGGTAGCGGTCGACCTCGATGATCGCCTCGTCCCCCAGCCCGAGCGCCCGGAGACCGGCGTCGACGTAGGCCTTGGCGCCGTCGCGGCCGGGGGAGAGGGCGGTGGGGTACCAGGCGTGGGAGCGACACTCGCGCAGCCAGGCGTGGATCGCGCCGGGCCACGCGTCGACCGGCCCGATCGGGTCCGCGCTGGCCACGCAGACAGTGCCCTCGACGCGGTAGGTGACCGCCGCGCGGTGGTCGTCGGAGAACACCACGGCCTTGTCGCGGCGGGTTGCGAAGTAGCCGAGGGAGTCGCTGGTGCCGTGGGCGAGGAGGAGGCGGCGCAGCTCGAGCTCGTCGTCGGTGGAGAGGTACTGCCGGGCGCGGGCCGACCGCGAGAAGACCAGGATCGCGAGCACGAGCGAGGCGCCGCTGATCAGGCCGCCGAGCACGAACACCCCGTGCGGACCGTCATCGGTGACCAGCAGGTAGCGGGTCGCGGCGCGGGCGGTGCCGAGGGCCGACATCAGGCCGAACAGCATCTTCTCCCCGGCGCCTTGAAGACCGCGCGGGAAGGCGAACGCCAGCGCCGTGCACACGACGTACGACGTGAACAGGCCGCCGACGAGCACCGCGAGCGCGGTCGCCCAGCTGCCCTCGGAGACCCGGGTGTCGAAGACCCGGTAGGCGCCGACGAGGGCGAAGAGGGTCGTCAAGGAGCCCACGACCGCCAGGTATACGAACCAGGTGTAGCCGGCCGGGATCTCGCTGTCGACGCGGGTGCCCGCCATCTGCTGGGCGGCGGCGGTGATGTTGTCGAGCGCCGAGATGGCGATGACGACGCAGGTGACGGCGTGCATCAGCCGCAGCCGTCGGCGCAGGCCGCCGGACAGGATGAACCATAGGGCCGCGATGAACAGGCTGCCCTGCACCGGGATGCCGAACAGGTTGAACGCGGTGTCGACGTACAAGGTCCAGTGGCCGTGCGCGACCACCCGCACCAGGCACCACAGCGCGGTGAAGAAGGCGACTCTCCCCGCGAAGGTGGCGGCACCCGATCGCCACCTGGTCGTGGCCGTGGTCGGGCGTCCCTTGGACGCCGGAGTCACCGCTCGAGCGCCGAGCGTCCCGCCTCGAGCCGGGCGACGGGCACGCGGAACGGCGAGCAGGAGACGTAGTCGAGCCCGACCTCGTCGAAGAAGTGGATCGACGCAGGGTCACCGCCGTGCTCGCCGCAGACCCCCAGGTGGAGCTCGGGGTTGGCCTTGCGGCCGATCTTGGCGGCGTGCCGCACCAGGCGGCCGACCCCGTCGACGTCCAACGACTCGAACGGGCTGACCTGGAAGATGCCGCCCTCGAGGTAGTTGGTGAAGAACGACGACTCCACGTCGTCGCGCGAGAAGCCCCACGTCATCTGGGTCAGGTCGTTGGTGCCGAACGAGAAGAACTCCGCCGACTTGGCGATCTCGTGGGCGGTCACCGCGGCCCGCGGGAGCTCGATCATCGTGCCCACCTTGTGGGGGACGCTCAGCCCGCGCTCCTGCTCGACCGCGGTGCAGACCTCTACGATCTGCCGCCGGACCAGGTCGAGCTCGGTCACCGAGGCGACCAGCGGGATCATGATCTCGGGCTGCGGGTCGCCGCCGGCCTCGATCCGGTCGGCGGTCGCCTCGAGGATCGCCCGCACCTGCATCTTGAACAGCCCGGGGATGACGATCCCGAGGCGGACGCCGCGCAGCCCGAGCATCGGGTTCTGCTCGTGGAGTCGCTTGACCGCCTCGAGGAGCTTCTCGTCGTGCTCGTCGAGGTGCTCGTGGTCCTCCTCGAGCGCGACCTTGACCGCGAGCTCGGTGTAGTCGGGCAGGAACTCGTGCAGGGGCGGGTCGATCAGCCGGATCGTGACCGGCAGCCCGTCCATCGCCTCGAAGATCCCGACGAAGTCGTTGCGCTGCAGGGGCAGGAGCTCGGCGAGCGCGGCCTCCTGGCCGGCCTCGTCCTCGGCGACGATGAGGTTCTCCACGAGCTGGCGCCGCTCGCCGAGGAACATGTGCTCGGTCCGGCACAGGCCGATGCCCTCGGCACCGAACCGCCGGGCGCGGGCGGCGTCCTCGGGGGTGTCGGCGTTCGCGCGCACCCGGAGCCGGCGTACGTCGTCGGCGTGCTTCATCACCCCGTCGACGGCGGCGACGATGTCCTCGTCGACCTGCTCGCCCTCGAAGTAGCGCATCACCGAGGAGTTCACCACGGGGACTGCGCCGAGGAAGACCTCGCCGGTGGTGCCGTCGATGGAGATCACGTCTCCCTCGTTGATGGTCTCGCCGCCCCGGACACCGGCGCGGCGCTTCTTCGCGCTCACGTCGAGCGCCTCGGCGCCACAGACGCAGGTGCGGCCCATGCCGCGAGCGACCACGGCCGCGTGGGAGGTCTTGCCGCCTCGGCTGGTCAGGATGCCCTTGGCGGCGACCATGCCGCGCAGGTCGTCGGGGTTGGTCTCCTTGCGGACCAGGATCACGTCCTCGCCGCGCTCGGCCCACTCGACCGCCGTGTCGGAGTCGAAAACCGCCTTGCCGACGGCCGCACCGGGGGAGGCGTTCATGCCGGTGGCGATCAGGTCGCGCTCGGCCGAGGTGTCGAAGCTGGGGAACATCAGCTGGGCGAGCTGGGCGCCGGTCACCCGGTGCATCGCCTCGTCGCCGTCGATGAGGCCCTCGTCGGTCATGTGCCGGCCGATCCGGAACGCCGCCGCCGGGGTGCGCTTGCCGACGCGGGTCTGGAGCATCCAGAGCTTGCCGCGCTCGACGGTGAACTCGATGTCGCACATGTCGCGGTAGTGCTTCTCGAGGGTCGCCATGATGCCGATCAGCTGGTCGTGGGACGCCCGGTCTATCTCCGCCATGTCGGCCAGCGACACCGTGTTGCGGATGCCGGCGACGACGTCCTCGCCCTGCGCGTTCTGCAGGTAGTCGCCGTACACGCCCTGGTTGCCGGAGGCGGGGTCGCGGGTGAAGGCGACGCCGGAGCCGGAGTCGTCGCCCCGGTTGCCGAACACCATCGCCTGCACGTTGACCGCCGTGCCGAGGCCCTCCTCGATGCGCTCCTGGCGGCGGTAGAGGACGGCGCGCTCGGTGTTCCACGAGTCGAAGACCGCGCGCACGGCCAGGTCGAGCTGCTCCCGCGGGTCCTGGGGGAACTCGCGTCCGGAGTGCTCCTTGGTCAGCTGCTGGAAGGTCTCGACGAGCTCGCGTAGGTCGTCGGTGCCGAGGTCGGTGTCGGACTCGGTGCCGCGGTCCTTCTTCATCTTGTCGAGGGCGCGGGCGAAGATCTCGGAGTCGATGCCGAGGACCGTCGCCCCGAACATCTGGAGCAGGCGCCGGTAGGAGTCCATCGCGAACCGCTCGTCCTGGCTCTGCTCGGCCAGCCCGCGCACGGAGTGGTCGTTGAGGCCGATGTTGAGCACGGTCTCCATCATTCCTGGCATCGAGAACTTCGCGCCCGACCGTACGCTGACCAGAAGCGGGTCCTCGGCCTCGCCGAGCCGCCGTCCCATGGCCTCCTCGAGGGTGCGCAGGTGGGCGTCGATCTCCTCGGCCAGTCCGTCGGGCACGTCACCCTTCTCGAGGTAGGCCCGGCACGCGTGCGTCGAGATCGTGAAGCCCGGCGGGACCGGCAGGCCCAGGTTCGTCATCTCGGCGAGGTTGGCGCCCTTGCCGCCGAGGAGATCCTTCTGGTCCTTGCTGCCCTCGTGGAAGTCGTAGACGTAGCTCATGGCTCCGATCCTTGCGTGTCGGCTACAGGTTGGCGAGGACCAATCGGCCCCTGTCAAGGGTCACTCGTCCGTTGTCGGTCCGCCACTCTCGACATACGCCGTACGGGCCTCGCCGCGGGCGTTGGCCAGAGCGGTCTCGATCCGCCGGGCGGTGAAGTCGGCGCACCGCTCGCGGACCTGCTCCAGGGTCGCGAACTCGGCGTGCCGGATCTCCCGGGTCTGCTTCTCGATGGTCTCCGCGATCGCGGCCTCGTGCTCGCCGCCGTCGAAGACCAGGCACACGGCGTCGTCCCAGCCGCTCCACGGCGGCAGCCAGTCGGTGAGCAACAGGTCACCGGCGTCGATCGCCAGGGCGAGCTCCTCCTCGATCTCGCGGCCGGCCGCCAGCCTCGGTGACTCACCCACCTCGACCACGCCGCCGGGAAGGTCCCAGTCGCGCTTGTAGGTCAGCTGGCAGATCAGCACCCGGTCGTCTGGGTCGCGTACCAACAGCTGGCTGATCGCGCGCTTGCGAGGCAGGAAGCTGTTGAGAAGGGCGCGGAAACCCTCCGGCTCGGTCAGCGGCGGGTCGGAGGCGAGCCGGGCCAGGATCACGTACGACGTGGTCTCGGGGCGGTCGCCGGTGCCGGGCTCGACGCGGCGTACGCCCTCGCGCCGAAGGCCTGACCTGGTCGCGACCCGCAGCGAGGCCTCGTTGTCGGGCTCGACCTTGGCCTCGACGCGCCAGTAGCCCAGCCCGCCGAGCCGGACGTCGGTCAGGGCCCAGTCGACCAGGGTGCGCACCGCCCTCGTCGCGATCCCCTTGCCGCGGTGGCCGCGGTAGAGCGCCCACGACACCTCGCCCACGCCCTCGTCGCGCAGGCGGACGTCGACGCTGCCCGCGACCGCGCCGTCCGCCTCGATCGCGAAGGCGACCTGGGTGCGCCCGTCGGCGTACGACGTCCGCCAGTCGGCGATCGCCTTGCGCATCCGCTTCGGGGTGACCGCCTCGCGCGGCCAGCCGAACCAGTGTGCGATCACCTCGTCGTGCCCGGCCACCGCGTCCGCGACGTCGTCGTCGCGGAACGGCCGGAGCGTCACCACGCCGTCGGTGAGCGTGGGCTGGTCGGTCACGCTCCGACCTTAGCCAGCGAACCCCGAGCGGTCGGGCGCGGGCGCGCCCGGCCAGCGGCGACCCCCCGGCGTGGGGCTGTGCGCCGCCGGGGACC
>JAHEXO010000149.1 GCA_023252065.1 Nocardioides sp.
TCGGGGCGCGACCAAGGGGGTGAGACGGGAGCGAGGGGCAGCCGCACGTCGACGCGCAGTCCGCCGTCCGGTCGGGGCTGGAGGGTGAGCGTGCCGCCGTGTGCCCGGACGATCCGGTCGACGATGGCCAGACCGAGGCCGATGCCCGAGTCGTCGGCTCGGACGCGCTCGGATCCCCGCCGGAAAGGCTCGGCGAGGGTGGACACGAGAGAGGGAGCGAGGCGATCGCCGGTGTTCTCCACGATGAGAACGACGGCGTCCGGGAGGGCGCGGGTCGTGGCCCACACCTGGCCGCGCTCAGGCAGGTTGTGGACGATCGCGTTGTGCAGGAGGTTCGTGGTCATCTGCAGCAACAGCGCCGGCGAGCCGGCGGCGTTCGCGACATCGCCGCACGTCTGGATGGTGACGCCGTGACGTGTGGCCAGGGGCAGCAAGGTCTCGGTCGCCTCCTCGGTCATCAGGGACAGGTCGACACGTTCGGGGATGAACGCTCCCTGGTCGGCACGGCTGAGCAGGAGTAGCGCCTCGGTGAGGTCGATCGCTCGAGTGTTGACGACTTTGAGGCGGTCCAGAACGGCGTCGGTGTCGCGGTCGGGGTCCCTGCCGGCCACGTCCAGGAGTGTCTGCGTGACCGCAAGCGGGGTGCGCAGCTCGTGCGAGGCGTTGGCCGCGAACCGCTGCTGCTCGGCGACGTGCGCCTCGAGCCGCCCGAGCATGCCGTCGAAAGCGTCGGCAAGCTCGCGGAACTCGTCGTTCGGTCCGGCCAGGTCGATCCGGTGGGACAGCGAACCGGTCGCTGCCATGCGGGTGGCGTCGGTGATGCGCGGCAGGGGAGCAAGCATGCGGCCGGCGAGGAACCACCCTCCGCAGAGGCCGAAGACCAGGAGAAAGGTCACCACCAGGGCGGCGGTCGGTGCGAATGACCGCAGCAGGTCGGAGTGGCTGCTCACCATGAAGGTGACCCCTGGGTGGACACCGCGCGAGAGGGAGAAGTACCCCGCGACGAGCAGCACCGCACCCGCGATCATGAGGAAGGCGGCGTAGCTGAGGGTGAGCTTGAGGCGGACGCTCAGCCCCGGCGCCCTATCCATGGTCGGGCTCCTGACGGCCGACCCGTTCCGTCGGATCGATGCGGTAGCCGACGCCGGGGACCGTGGCGATGACCCAGGGCTCGCCCAGACGCTTCCGCAACGCCGACACGGTGATGCGTACGGCGTTCGTGAACGGGTCGGCGTGTGCGTCCCACGCGCTTTCCAGGAGCTCCTCGGCGCTCACGACGCCGCCCTCGGCGGCCACGAGCACCTCGAGCACCGCGAACTGCTTGCGGGTGAGCGCGATGTACCGCCCGTCGCGGTAGACCTCGCGGCGGAACGGGTCGACCCGCAACCCGGCGATCTCCCGCACCGGGGGCCGGTGGTGGGCTCGTCTCCGGTCGAGTGCCCGCAGACGCAGTACGAGCTCTTGGAACTCGAACGGCTTGGTCAGGTAGTCGTCGGCCCCGAGCTCGAACCCGGAGGCCTTGTCGTCGAGCCGGTCGGCCGCGGTCAGCATCAAGATGGGCATCCCCGACCCTGCGGACACGATCGCCTCGGCGACCTCATCACCAGATGGGCCTGGGATGTCGCGGTCGAGAACGGCGATGTCGTAGGTGTTGAGGCTCAACAGCTCGAGGGCGTCGTGACCCGTGCCGGCGACGTCACCGGCGATCGCCTCGAGACGCAACCCGTCACGGATGGCGTCGGCCAGATAGGGCTCGTCCTCCACGATCAGCACGCGCATACGTCGATGCTAGAGAGCGCGCGCATATCGCCGGCGTATCGGAATCCGCGTACGGCACGGCAACACCGAACCGCGTTCGCTGGCCTGCATGACCTACCTCGTCCCGGGCCCGTCGCCCCGGCCCCTCGTGGCCGTCCTCTTCGGCGTCCTGTCCGGTGTCTTCGCGACTCTGGTCCTGGTCGGCTGCCGTCCGCCCGCGTCCTCCTCACAGGGGGCCTCGCCCGTCGGCGCGGTGGCGTCCGGCCACACTCCTGCGACCGGGCATCGCAGGGTTCCCGGCGAGCTGCCCCCAGTCACCGAGGAGGGCCACCAGGGTTCACTCGACGTCGCTGACGGGCAGGTCCCGGACGGGGTGACCGTCTTCGACGACCAGTACCCCGCTGTTTCCGGACTCGCCCCGAAGCTGCTGGCCGCTCTCCGCAGGGCCGCAACGGACGCCGCACGCGACGATGTCCGTGTCTACGTCGACAGCGGCTGGCGGTCGCCGGCTTACCAGGAGCAGCTGTTCCGCGAGGCCGTCGAGAAATACGGCTCCACGCAGGAGGCCGCTCGCTGGGTGGCACCTCCCGGCAGGTCCGCCCACGAAGCGGGACGGGCGGTGGACCTCGGACCCTCCAGCGCGACCCAGTGGCTGTCGGCGCACGGCGCGTCGTACGGGCTCTGCCAGATCTACGCGAACGAGCCCTGGCACTACGAGCTGCGCCCGGCCGCCGCGACACAAGGCTGCCCAGCGATGTACGCCGACCCCACCCAAGACCCGCGGACCCAGCGGTGAGCCCCGGGCTCGGTCCTGACTCCGGGGTCCCACATGGTCGGCTGCCCGACCCGGGCTGGCTCGGCCTGCTGGGCGCGTACGACGGCGTGGCTCGCGTCGTCGTCGCCCTCCTCCCGATCGCCCTCCTCACAGCCTCGATGCTGGTGCGGCGCCGCCGACTGGCCGGAACCCCGTCGTCGCGCGCCTGGCGTCTCTCCATCGCGGAGACTGGCCTCGTCTACCTGACCCTGCCGGCGGTGTGGCTCACCATGCTCCCCGTCTCACAGGCCGGTCAGGTCCGTCACCGAGCAAGCCTGGTCCCGTTGCGCGATCTCGCCACGATGAGCACGTTCCAGGTCGTCGGCAACCTCCTTCTCCTAGCGGCTCTGGGCTTTCTCGTGCCCGTGCGCTTCGCCAACCTGGCATCGATCCCGCGGGTGCTGATGGTCGCGGCGACCTGCTCCGCCCTGATCGAAGCCACCCAGTACCTCCTACCCCTGGACCGCGTCGCCTCGGTCGACGACATCCTCCTCAACACCACAGGCGCCGGTCTCGCGGCCCTCGCCTCCCGACCCTGGTGGCAGGCCGACCAGACCTCCGGTCGAGAACCGCGGACGTTACCCATGGGTGAACGCCTCAGACCGCGATAGAGCCTCCGGCAGTCCGACCGCACGCCCGCCGTTCGCGACGATGTGTCGCAGGTGGACGGTCTGCGAGAATTGGATAGGTGAGCGAGGCAGGTGGCGAGGATCCCGCCGTGACCCTCTCCGACGGCGTGGTCACCCTGCGTCCGTGGTCGAGAGACGATGCGCCGTTCATGGCGGAAGCCAGCGCCGACCCGGCGATCCGGCGCTACAACGGTGTTCACGACCGGAAGGGACGCCCGGCTCCACCCCTCTCAGTCCTCGAGGCCGAGGCCGCCATCGATCGGTTCTCGCTCAGCTGGCGTGCGCTGGCCGCCACCGGGACTCCGGTGGGCGTTGCGTTCGCGATCACGGACGCGGGAATCGGCGAAGTGGTGGGCTGCTGCGGCATGGACGATTGGACCAAGGAGGACGTCGCTCAGTTCGGTTACTGGCTCGCACCCGGTGCGAGAGGCCAGGGGTATGCCACGCGGGCGGTCGTTCTGCTCACCCGTTGGCTCTTTGAGCTCGGGGCAGCACGGGTGTTCCTCACCATCGTCGCTGAGAACGAGGACTCTCTCGCGGTAGCCCGGCGAGCGGGTTTCGTGTACGAGGGAACGATGCGCGCCCACAGCGTCTGGGAGGGCCAACGCTGTGACGTGATGTGGTTTGCCGCCCTGCCCGTCGAGTGGACGGGCTGAGGCAATCGGCCGTTTGCGGGCGAGCGCGCTTCGGAACTGCGCCGACAGCCGGCGTAAGGACGCGCCGGTGCGCGCGGTCGGCCGGCGGAATAGGCGGACCCGGGCCGGGTGACGGCGTGGTCACACTCGTGTGTTCAGTGTCGACACCCGAGTGGCTCTGGCGCAGTGGTCGGTTGCTTCAGCGGTAGCGCGCGACGACCGTGCCGGTCTGTACGACGGGGGGCTCGAGTACCCGCTCGGTGACCGTCGCGCTGAAGGCCTGGAACGAGGCGAGCGAGAGCAGCGGGTTCGGCTCGTCCTCCACGATCGCGACGTGCTCGAAGGACAACCCGTCGGGCGAGCGGGACACCCGGTAGGACAGGCCGTCCGGTGCCAGCTCGGCCAGCTCGGCGAAGACGTCGTCGATCAAACTCTGGTTCGCCTCAGCCGCTGCCGCGTCACGGGTGGTGTAACGGACGCTCGTCTGCTGCGCCATCAGGTACCTCTCATCGGACATGCCACGCCGAAGCGACGCCCTACTGAGAACAGGTTGCGGTGCCGAGGCCCGAACAGGCAAGTGGCGCCCGACCAGTTTGGACCGGTTGGTCCACCCGTTTGTATGCTGAGGTGGTGAGTGGGGATGCGCCCGAGCCTGGGGCTCGGGGTTCCAGCAGTGGCCAGAGCGCTGCGGGTCCGAAGACCCGTCGCGGTCAGGCGAGCCGAGATCGGCTGGTCGAGGCGGCCGTGGCATCGGTTGTCGATCACGGCGTCAAACAGCTGCGCCTCGACGAGGTGCTGGAGGCATCCGGTTCGAGCAAGAGCCAGATGTACCACTACTTCTCCGACCGCGATGCCCTGATCGATGCCGCCGTCGCACGCCGGTGTGAGGAGTTCCTTGGCCTCCTGGGCCCCGCCTTCGCGGGCGTCTCGTCGTTGAGCACGCTGGGTAGCGTGCTCAACCAATTCGTGTCGGACTACGCCGTGCACCTGAGCGGTTGTCCGATCGGGACCCTGGCCGGCGAGCTGAGCGCCGGACCCGAAGCGGCCCGACGACGGACTGTCGAGGCGTTCGGCGCCTGGGAGGGCCACCTGACCGCGGCACTGCAACGCATCCAGGACGCGGGGGAGCTGGGGTCCGGGAGTGACGCCGGGGACCTGGCGCTCGGACTGCTGGTGGGCCTGGAGGGCGGGATGTTTCTCAGTCAGGTGCGCGGCAGCGATCGGCCGTTGCGGGTCGCGCTGGACACCGCGATGGCCTACCTCCAGACTCAGCGACCGATACTGGACTAGACGGTCCAGTTGGTCTACTCTCCAAATCTGGACCAGACGGTCCAGATTGATGGGGAGGCCGACATGACCGCATCCGTGGTGGGGAACCGACGAGCGACGCAGATCCTCCTGCTCGTCTGCGTCGTTCAGTTCATGGACGTCGTAGACACCGCAGCCCTGAACGTCGCGCTGCCCAGCATCGAGCGGTCGCTGGGCTTCACCCAGCAGAGCCTGCAATGGGTCATCAGCGGCTATCTGGTCAGCTATGGCGGCTTCCTGCTGCTCGGTGGTCGAGCCAGCGACCTTCTCGGCCGTCGGCGCGTGCTGTTGGCCGGCACGACGATGTTCGCGCTGTTCTCCCTGTGTGGTGCCCTGGCGCCGAGCAGCGGAGCGCTGGTGGTCGCGCGAGTCGCCCAAGGCATGGGCGCGGCCCTGATGGCGCCGGCGGGACTCTCGATCCTGATGACGACCTTCCACGGCACTGCCCGCAACAGAGCTCTGGGGGTCTGGGCCGCGATGAGCGCCTTGGGCGCCGCTGCCGGGATCTTCTTCGGTGGAGTGCTCACCGAGGCCGCCGGCTGGCGCTCGGTGCTGTTGGTCAACGTGCCCATCTGTGCGGCTGTTGTCGCGGCGGCGCTCAGCCTGCTGGCCCGCGACCACCTGGAACTCCGAAGGGGGCGGTTCGACCTGCTCGGAGCGGTACTGGTCACCTCATCGATATTGCTGGGGCTGCACGCCCTGATCGAAGCGCCGGGCCGCGGCTGGGGGACCGCGCGAACCATCGGCGAGCTGGCGACCGCAGGTCTCCTGCTGGTCGGCTTCGTCGTGAACGAGCTGCGGGTCGCCCACCCCCTGTTCCCCCTCGGCCTGCTCCGAACCCGCGGGATCGCGGCCGCCGACCTCATCCAGCTAGCCGCCTTCGGCGGGTTCACCGGCTCCTTCTTCTTCCTGACCCTCTACATGCAGAACGTGCTCGGGTTCTCGCCGATCCAGGGCGGCGCGGCGTACCTGCCCGTGACCGCAGTCGTCATG
>JAHEXO010000150.1 GCA_023252065.1 Nocardioides sp.
AACGTCAACGCCGCGATCGCCGGCCGGCCGGAGGGTATGCGGGTCACCACGCACATGTGCCGCGGCAACTTCCGCTCTTCGTGGGCCGCCGAGGGCGGCTACGACTTCGTGGCCGAGGTCCTCTTCTCGCAGCTCGACGTGGACGGCTTCTTCCTCGAGTACGACGACGAGCGGTCGGGCGGCTTCGAACCTCTGCGCTTCGTCCCCGAGGGCAAGCAGGTCGTCCTCGGCCTGGTCACCACCAAGACCGGGCAGCTCGAGGACAAGGACGACCTCAAGCGCCGCATCGACGAGGCGTCGAAGTACGTACCGCTCGAGCAGCTCTGCCTCTCGCCCCAGTGCGGCTTCTCCTCCACAGTGGAGGGCAACGTGCTGAGCGAAGTGCAGGAGCGCGCCAAGCTACGGCTGGTCGTCGAGACCGCCGAGGAAGTGTGGGGGTAGGTCATGGCACTACTGGACGGCGTCGCCTGGGAGGGCAAGGTCCTCAAGGGCGGCGCATGGACCGACGGACGCGGCGGCACCTACGCCGTCGTGGAGCCGGCCACCGGCAACGAGCTCGGCACGATGGGCCAGGCGGACGCCGAGGACGTGGCCGAGGCGGGCGCCTCCGCGGCGGAGGCCCAGAAGGAGTGGGCGGCACTCGCCCACACCGCGCGAGCCGCCGTGCTCCGCAAGGCCGGAGACCTGTGGGCCGCGCACGCCGACGAGATCCGCGAATGGAACGTGCGCGAGGTCGGAGCGATCCCGCCGATGGCCGACTTCGCGATGCACGTGGCGGCCGAGGAGTGCTACCAGGCCGCATCGTTGCCAGGACACCCGATCGGCCAGGTGCTCCCCAGCGAGCAGCCCCGGCTCTCCATGGCGCGCCAGGTGCCGGCCGGAGTGGTGGGTGTCATCTCGCCGTTCAACGTCCCGATCATCCTCGGCATCCGGTCGGTGGCCCCGGCGCTCGCGCTCGGCAACGCCGTGATCCTCAAGCCCGACCCGCGCACGGCCGTCACGGGCGGCACGGTGATGGCGCGCATCTTCGAGGAGGCCGGGCTTCCGCCGGGCGTCCTGCAGATGCTCCCCGGTGGCAAGGACGTCGGTGAGGCGATGGTGACCGACCCCCACGTGCGCGTGATCTCGTTCACCGGCTCGACGGCGGTCGGCCGGTCGATCGGCGAGCTCGCCGGCCGACACCTCAAGCGGGCCCACCTCGAGCTGGGCGGCAACTCAGCGCTGCTGATCCTCGACGACGCGGACGTCGAGCAGGCGGTCGGGCTGACCGGCTGGGCGTCGTTCCTCAACCAGGGCCAGATCTGCATGACCGCCGGCCGCTACTTCGTCGCCGACGGGATCTACGACGACTTCGTCGAGCAGCTCGCTGCGAAGGCCGGCCACCTGCCGGTCGGCGACCCGTCCACCGAGCAGGTGGCGCTCGGCCCCGTCATCGACGAGCGGTCGCGCGACAAGATCCACGGCCTGGTCACCGCGAGCGTCGACCAGGGTGCGCGCCTGGCCGCGGGCGGGGAGTACGACCGGCTCTTCTACCGGCCGACCGTGCTGGCCGACGTCCCGCTCACCTCGCCGGTCTTCACCGAGGAGGTCTTCGGCCCGGTCGCCCCGGTCACCCAGGTCTCCTCCGTCGAGGACGCCGTACGGCTCGCGGCCGAGGGCGATTACGGGCTGTCGCTCGGCATCGTCACCCGCGACGTGATGCGCGGCCTCGCGCTCGCCGAGCAGATCCCGACCGGCATCGTGCACATCAACGACCAGACGGTGAACGACGAGGCGAACGTCCCCTTCGGCGGCGTCGGCGCCTCCGGGCTGGGCCGGCTCGGTGGCGCAGCTGCGAACATCGAGGCGTTCACCGAGACCCGCTGGATCACGATGAGAGGGGAGCCGGCGAGCTACCCGTTCTGATCGTCGTCCTGGCCGGCTGCTCCTGGCTGACCCAGGCGAGCAAGATCTCGTCGGATGTAGCGCAGGTGCGCCCACTCCTCCTCCAGGATCACCCGGATGCAGTCACCGACGCTGGGGTGCCAGTCACCGCCGCCCCACGGGTTGTCGCGTGGCTCCGCGAGCAGCTCGGGCGTCGCTGTGGCCAGGAAGTCCATCACCAGTTGCTGTCGCTGGGCCCGCACCTCCAGGATCTCCTCGTACGACGGCGGGTCGGCGCGGAAGATCGACATGTCGAAGCCCATCTCGCCGGCGCCGGTGAAGATCTGGCCGATCTCGTGGAACGGCTGCTCCACCCGCAGGATCCCCCCGCGGAGCCAGGCGTCGGTGGCCAGGACGAGGTGGCGCAGGGTCTCGGCCAACGACCACTCGTCCTCGACGTGGGCGTCCACCTGGTCTCGCGGCGTGGCCGCCACCGTCTCCTGCCACGCCGCCTGCACGGCGACCCACGCCTCGCGCAGGCCTTCGGGCGTCTGCGCCTTCTGCAGCTCGCGGCCGGGGAACCGCCGGTTGAGCTCGGCGTCCACCAGGGGCACCACGTCGACCCCGTTGACGAAGAGGCTGCCGAAGAACAGGTCGTGGCTGTCGATGTCGAGCCCGTCGACGTCGACGCTGCGCATCGTCACACCGCTGACGTCGGAGAACCGCAGGGTGGCGCCCTTGAGGCTCGCCTTGACGAAGGTCGCGCCTTCGAACTCGTTCGTGCCGGAGTAGGTCGTCATCGCCCCATCATCGACCCGGCCGGGGACACTCCTGCGCTGTCGGGACCTCGGCCGCCGGGGGAGGCCGGCGCTGGCATACTGACCGGGCGGCTCGGCCAGTGAGGTTCGGTGGCACCGGAGACCTGTGGCCGCGGGCCTGAGAGCCGTCGAGGCCGGGTTGGGCCTGACCGATGTCGAGGAGCCACACGGGATGCACCTGTTCGCGATGCTGCCGCCGAGCCCCGAGTCGGGCGCCTCCGGGCGCCGTACGCACTCAGGCCGTCGATGAGCATCGAGGTGCTCGCGTTCGGCGACCTCGACGCCCGCACCGCCTACGACGTGTGGCGGCTGCGTCAGGACGTCTTCATCGTCGAGCAGGCCTGTCCCTACCCGGACCTGGACGGTCGCGACCTCGAGCCTGGCACCCGCCACATCGTGCTCCGCGACGTCGGCGACCTGCTCGGCTGCGCCAGATTGCTCGACGACCGGGAGGTGTGGCGGATCGGCCGAGTCGTGCTCGCGCCGGCGGCCCGCGGCCGTGGGCTCGCGGACGGGCTGATGGAGGCCGCCCTGCGCGTCTGCCGGGGGCGCGACATCGTCCTGGCCGCGCAGTCCCCGCTGGCCGGGTGGTACGCGAAGTTCGGCTTCTCGGTCACCGGACCGGAGTTCCTCGAGGACGGCATCCCGCATCTACCGATGCGGCGACCGGACGCCTGAGACAACACCTCGGACCAGCCCTCAGGGACTCGGTGACACCGCCAGTCGGCGTCAGCTCCGCACCTGGAACAGGTGCCAGCGGTCCGGCACGCCCTTGAGAGCCCGCTCCCCGGCATCGTCGAAGACCAGTCCGGAACCGACGGTGAGGTCCTTCACCGTGGACGAGGCCCACACCTCCCTGGCCCCCGCCAGCGACGCGACCCGAGCTGCGATGTGGACCGCCAGGCCGCCCACCCCTTGGCCGTGGACCTCGATCTCGCCGGTGTGGCAGCCCGCGCGTACGTCGAGCCCCAGTGTTCCGGCCGTGGTTGCGACGGCCTGCGCGCACCGCACGGCCCGGGCAGGACCGTCGAACGTCGCGAGCATGCCGTCTCCGGCGGTGTCCACCACGTTCCCGCGGAACCGGCTGACCTCTGCGAAGGCGAGCTCTCGTTGCCGGAGCATCAGCGCCGTCCATGCCGCATCGCCGAGCGCCGCCACGCGCTCGGTCGACTGGACGATGTCGGTGAAGAGCACCGTGGCCAGGACTCGTTCGGTCGCGTCCGCGTCGTCGCGCAGGCCGGCCACGTACCTGCCGATCTCGTCGACCAGGGCGTCGGAGTCCCCGGCCCAGGGGTAGTGATCGCCGCCGGCCAGCTCGACGTACGTCGCGCCGGGGATCTGGTCGGCGATGTAGCGGCCCTGCCCCGCGGGCTCGATCTCGTCGTCGGCACGGTGCAGCACCAGGGTCGGGACCCCGATCGCCGGGAGCATCGCGCGGATGTCGGTGGCCCGGAGCTGCTGCTCGAGGGCCAGCACCCCGCCCGGGCTCGCCGCCAGCCGTTGAAAGCGGACCCACCATCGTTCGATACGTCCGTCGCCTACGTGAGAGGGCATGAAGAAGCCCATCACCTCGCGGGCGTAGTCCCTGGTCCCCCAGCCGGCCCGGACGCCTTCGAGGTAGTCGCCCCACTCCTCCTCGGACCACTGCCAGGGGTAGTCGTCCTTGCGCACCCCGCAGGCCGTGGCTGCGTACAGCACCAGACCCGCCACCCGCTCCGGTCGGCTCGCCGCGAACATCGCGCACTGCGCTGCCGCTTCCTCGAAGCCGAAGATCACCGCGCGGTCGCAGCCACAAGCGTCGAGGACGACGGTGATGTCGTCGACCATGTCCTCGAGCGGGGGGACGTCATCGCCGGTGAAGCGGTCGGACAGCCCGGTGCCGCGGCGGTCGATCAGCACCACTTTCGCCAGATCACCCAGCCGCCGGAGATAGCGCGCATAGAGGGGGTTCTCCCACGCGATCTCGATGTTGTCCCAAGGCGAGAGGCAGACGAGGGTCAGTGGGCCTTCACCGAAGGTCTCGTAGGCGATCGCCACCGGACCGTTGCGCGCATAGCGGACATCCGGCTCCACGCGCAGACCATAGCGGTCAACGGGCCCGCCCACGTGCGAAGAAGGTCTCCGGAGCCGGGCAGATGTTCCGGCCTGTCGTGCGCGCTCGATAGACGCATCCCCAGTGGTCGCGGGCTCATCCCTCGGCGTCAGGTCTGCGAGGGCAGGTCGACGCGCTCGCGCAGGAACGGCAGCGGCACCGAAGGGTCGTCACTGTCGAGCTCGCGGGCGAGCCGGTGCGCATCGAACACAGCCTCCGAGGTCATCCGAGGGGCCACCGAGTCACCGACTCGGTGCAGTCCGGTCACGCCGGCAGCCCGCAGCGCCTCCGGGTCTGCCGACACCTCGTGGAAGAGCTGGTCGTCCGAGGTCTGTTGAGTGACCAGCACGAGGCCCGTCGCTGGCAACCGCCAGGCCCGACCGAGGTCGTCCTCGCCCCAGACCGACCTGGTGTCGAAGCCCCCGAGGCTGATGCCCCGATGGGCGACGACCCCGCGCCGGTGCAGGTGCCGGCGCAGGTGCTCGCCCTCCAACGTGTGGTCCGAGACCGGGGACACCACCGGGAAGGGGGTGACCAGGTGGACCTGGAAGCCGTCCTCGGCCAGGAGCTCGGCGACGCCGGACCCGACCAGGTAGCCCTCGCAGTCGTAGACGACCACGGGGCCGGCGGGCGGCCTTGCTCCAGCGGCCACCTGCTCGGGCGTCAGCACCCCGGGCAGCTCCACGCCTACGACGGGGTCGCGCCCCTCGGGCTGCACTCCGTCGTCACGCCAACGGGACCCGGTCGCGATCACGACGATGTCCGCGCCGTACTCCAGGACATCGGCGCGAGTGAGTCGCCGTCCGGTGATCACCTCGACGTTGGCGAGCTGGTCGATCTGGACGACCCGCCAGTCGAGGACGCGACCCCAGTCCCCGAGCGTGGGCAGCCGGCGCATCCAGCGCAGCTTGCCCCCCACCTCATGCTCGGCCTCGACGAGGTGGACGGCCCGGTAGCCACGCCGACCCAGGACCAGCGCGCACTCCAGGCCGGCGGGTCCTGAACCGACGACCAGTACGTTCGTGTCGGGCGTCGTGGTGGCCGGGTAGCGCTCCGGGTGCCAGCCGCGCCGGAACTCCTCTCCCGCCGACGGGTTCTGCAGGCACCCGACCCGGGCGAAGGCCTCCTCGCGGAGGATGCACACGTTGGAGCCGGTGCACTCGCGGATGTCCTCGGTCCGCCCCTCGGCGATCTTGCGCGGCAGGAACGGGTCGGCGATGGCGGGCCGCGCTGCGCCGATCAGGTCGACCGCCCCTTATCGGACGATCTCCGCCATCAGATCGGGGCTGGTGTATCTGCCGACACCGACCACCGGCTTGGCCGTGACCTCGCGGACC
>JAHEXO010000151.1 GCA_023252065.1 Nocardioides sp.
GCTGTACGACGAGGTCGACGCATGAGCGAGACGTTCCGCCCGCGGCGCTCGGTGCTCTACATGCCCGCCTCCAACGAGCGCGCGCTCGAGAAGGCGCGGTCGATCCCCTGCGACGGTCTGATCCTCGACCTCGAGGACGCCGTCGCCCCCGACGCCAAGCCCGCCGCCCGCGACGCGGCGTGTGCTGCCGCCGCCTCCGGTGCCTACGGCGACCGCGAGGTCACGATCCGGGTCAACGGCGCCGACACCGAGTGGCACCGCGACGACCTACGCGCCGCGTGTGCGGCCGGCCCGCACGCGATCGTCGTACCGAAGGTCGACAGCGCCGACGCGGTCCGCGCCCTCGTCGAGGCCATGGCGACCCACGACGCGCCCCGCCACACCATGCTCTGGGCGATGGTGGAGACCCCGGTCGCGATGCTGCACTGCGAGGAGATCGCGTCCGCGAGCGAGCGGCTCACGGTGCTGGTGATGGGCACCAACGACCTCGCCAAGGAGCTCTACGCCGAGCACGTGCCCCGTCGCGGGCCGCTGCTGACCGGGCTCGGCCTGGCGCTGTTGGCAGCCAGGGCGACCGGGAAGGCGATCCTGGACGGTGTCTACAACGACGTCCAGGACGTCGACGGCTTTCTGGCCGAGTGCCGGCAGGGCCGGGAGATGGGGTTCGACGGCAAGACCCTGGTCCATCCGGGCCAGGTCGCGGGCGCCAACGCGGCGTTCGCTCCGAGCGAGCAGGCCGTCGAGGACGCGCGCGGCATCGTGCAGGCCTGGGAGGACGGGCGCGGGTCGGGCGTCGTGACCTACCGTGGGCGGATGGTGGAGAACCTCCACGTCGAGACCGCCCGGCGGACGCTGGCCCTGCACGCGGCCGTGACCGAACGGGAGTCGGCCATGGAGCCCGGGGTCTGACTGCCCGACCCGCCCCACCGGGCCGGGCAGTCTTCTGACCCTCTCCCGGTCAGCTCAGGGGTGACTGCGCGCCGTCGAGTGACTGTTGGGCGCGGCAGGATGGCTCGGCGGGACCGGGTGGCTCGTCGAGCTCGGGTGGGACGGTGTCGGGTGGCTCGGCTTGGCCGGGTGGCTCGGCTTGGCCGGGTGGCTCGGCTTGGCCGGGTGCGTCGGATGCGTCGGCGTCGCAGCCTGGGTCGGCTTGGCCGGGTGCGTCGGGTGGGCCGGGTGCGGCGGCGCGGCACTGTCCCCGCCGGGCCTCGGCAGCGCCGCGCAGAAGGTGGCGACCTGGTCGGCCCCGCCGGCCGCCTGCGCCAGGGCGACGAAGGCAGGGCTCTGGAGAGCGTGCCCGTGGGTGTCCTTGGAGCCAGCCTGGTAGGCCCGGCACAGGCCCCACATGGCGTGCGCGTCAGGACTGCCGCCGGCACTCTCCGACGGGTCGTCCGTCGGCACGGAGTGCGAGGGGTGAGTCGGGTGCGTGGGCAGCGGGTGGTCGGCCGTGCTCGCGGCCGAGGCCGAGCCGGGCGCCTTCGACCAGGGCGCGTGGCCCGTGGCGGCGAACGCGGCACCGGTGGACAGCAAGGCGACGGCCGCTGCGCTGGCCAGTGCTGCCTTGAGGCCCGTACGGGCGGCTCGTGGGCTCATCTCGTTGCTCCTGATCGAGGGCGGGACGAGACGAGCACGGTGGAACTCGGCAAGAGCGTGGTCCTCGCGGGCCAGCTCTCGGGGTGAGGCGGGTGCGCGCAGGGAGTCCAGGACTCGGTCGACCCGGGGGGAGGGCGCAGGACCAGACGTCGGTACCCGCCGACCGCGTGCCAGGACTTCTCGCAACCACATGCTCATCTCACCCCTTCAGCGCCGCGGGGCGAGAAAATGTCACGGCGACGCCACACCCGCTCGTCGGGAGCGTCCAGGCGGCGGGCCAGGTTGCGCAGCCCGCGCTGGGCCGCGGAGCGGACGGCGCCCGGTCGCTTGCCGAGCACCTCGCCCGCGGACTTGGCATCCAGGCCCATCACGACCCGGAGCATCAGCGCCTCGGCCTGGTCCTGGGGCAGCTCCCGCAACAGGGCCAGGGCGTAGCCGGTGCCGAGGGCGTCCTCGATGCGCACCTCGAGGTCGACGGCGTCCGGCCGGTCGAGGTCGGTGAGGTCGGTGACGACGCGTGGCCGTCGCGAACGCTGGCGCAACAGGTCGAGCGCCCGGTGCCGCCCGATCGTGGTGATCCAGGCGCGGAACCCGTCCGCGCCGCCGCCCCGGAACCGCCCGAGATCGCGACTGGCCTGCGCCCAGGTCTCGGAGGCGACGTCCTCGGCGTCGGTCGGCCCGACGAGCACCTCGAGGTAGCGCAGGAGGGTCGGCTGCACGGCCCGGTAGACCTGCCGGAACGCGTCGCCGTCGCCGTCGCACATGCGCGCGACGGCGTCGTCCAGAGCTCCCGGGTCGGACACGCCCACATGCTGACACGCCCTGGCCGGGAGACGGTGCCGTTCACCTGATCGCAGGAGCGTCGGAATCGGTGTTGTCGACGACGACGTCGGCCCGCTCCGACGGCCGGCAGCGGTCTCGGTAGAGCCGCTGAGCTTCGAGATAGCGGCGCTGGTCGGGGTGGTCGGGGTCGTCCGGTACGCCGTCCCGGGAGGCCATCCGGGCGACCCGCACGGCGTCGTCGGCGTGCACGTAGACCACCAGGTCCCAGGCGTCGACGAGCTCGGGCCGCTGCGCGAAGACCCCGTCGACGACCAGGACCCCGTCCGCCGGTACGACGTCTGGCGGGTCGTCGACGTAGGCGTCGGTGGCGAGGTCGTGCCGGCGCCGGCGGTAGGGCGTGCCCGGGCCGCACCGCCACGGGTCGAGCAGCTCACGCCGTAGGGCGTCGAGGTCGAAGGTGCGGGCCCACACCGTGGCCGCCGTACGGCCGAGGGCGTGGCGATAGGCGCGCGGGTGGTGGAAGTCGTCGATCGAGGCGCGGACCGCACCCGGCACCAGCACGGCGAGCTCGTCGGCGAGAGTCGTCTTGCCCGCTCCGTCGCCACCGTCGATGGCGACGACCGCGGGCCGGTCGAGCGCCGAGACGCGTGAGGCCAGCTCGCTGAGGAGGGTGTCGCGGCTTACGACGCCGCCTCGTCGTCGTCGGCCCCGCGGCGCCGCCACTGCTCGTCGACCCAGCCCTTGGCGGTGCCGAGCCAGCCCGCGGTGTCGTGGAGCAGGCGGCCGAGGGTGTCCTGGGTGTCGCGGAAGGCCTGGCTGTAGCTGGCCGCCGCCTCCTGCGCCGCCTCGCTGAGCGGGGCGTCGGCGTCGCCGTCGCGGGTCGGGTAGGTGCCCGACAGGATCGCCGTGTAGGCCCCGGAGTCGACCCAGCGCCGCAGCTCGCTGGCCCGCGAGACGGGCATCGGATGCGTACGCCGCTCGATCAGCAGCACCTTGAGCACCGAGTCGCGCAGGTCGGTCGTGGCGTCGAACTCGGCGCCCTGCGCGAAGAAGGACGCCTGGTCGAGGTCGTCGAGGTGGCCCCCGCTGGCCATCTTCATCAGCGCGCGGTAGGCGGTGGCGGGGTCCTGGGTGCCGAGCAGCCCGGCCCGGTCGGCCGACAGCTCGGACTTGCGGGCCCACTCGTAGAGCGCCGCCATGATCATCCGGTAGCCGAGGCCACCGAAGGGGATGGCGTTCCAGAGGCCGCTCAGGATCAGCATCCGGTTGAGGATCGTGCGGTAGACCGCGTGGCCGCTGAGCGCGTGCCCGAGCTCGTGGGCCAGCACCCAGCGCAGCTCCTCCTCGTCCATCACGTCGACCATGCCGGAGTTGACCAGGATGATCGGCTTGTCCATCCCGATCGTCATCGCGTTGATGAACGGGTCGGCGGTCACGAAGAGCTCGGGGACCTCCGGGGCGTCGAGCGTGGTGCAGGCGTCGTTGAGCGCCCGGGCCAGCGCCGGGAACTGCCGCTCGTCGACCCGGATGGCCGAGCCGAGGAAGAGCAGCCGCACGGCGCGCTCGTTGATCAGGCCCGACATCAGCTTCACGACCGTGTCGAAGCCCTTGAGCTTGCGCAGCGCGACCAGGGCACCGCGGTCGGCCGGATGCTCCCAGGCGCGCGAGCTGATGGTGCGAAGGGTGACCCGAGAGCGCACGGGTCGGGACTCAGAGGACTCCGACATGGGTGCAGTCTGCACCTGGGCGAGGACATTCCGCACCGTCTCGGTGCGGAATGGCCGCAGGGAGCGGCAAAAGGAGCTCGAGACCGACCTCTAACCCGCGACCAGCCGCCCCTCCTCGAGGCGTACGACGCGTCCGGGCAGGGCGGCGAGGTCCTCCGAGCCGCTGAGCACGCACAGCGTCGTGGTGCCGAACGCCTGCTGGGCCGCGACCAGCTGGGCCGCGAGCTCGGCCCGGACGCCGGGTTCGAGGTTGGCCAGTGGCTCGTCCATCAGCAGCAGGTCGGGGCGCCGGACCACGGACCGCGCCAGAACGACCCGCATCCGCTCGCTCGTGCTCAGCGCTGACGCCGGCCGCCTGGTGAGCTCGCCCAGACCCAGCAGGCCGACCACCTCGTCCACGAGCCGGGCCACCTCCTTGGGCTTGCGGGACCCGCGCCGCAGTGGCAGCGAGATGTTCTCGCGGACGCTGAGGTGGGGGTAGATCGCGTAGTTCTGGAAGACCAGGGCCACGTCGGCGGCGTCGGGACCCGTGTCCTCGCCGTCGCCGACCAGCACCCGGCCCCTGTCCGGCAGCTCGAGCCCAGCCGCCAGGCGCAGCAGCGTGGTCCGGCCCGACTCGGGAGGACCGGAGACCAGCACCACCTCTCCGTCGGCGACGTCGAGGTCGACGTCGGCGACGGCCGGTGTCGTCGCGTGCGGGTAGTGCCGGGTGACCCCGTCGAGCAGCAGTCGTGCCATGTCGTGCTTCCTCCTTCACGGGGCCTCTACCGGCCCCGCCGGCCCCCGGCTCGCTGTTGGCCGCGTCACACCCGAGCGGTGTTTCACGCTCAGGAATTGGATCGTTCACATTCTCTTGGCGCTGACCTGTGTACCCCGTTCGAGGACCGGGTACACAACAGGTTCGGTGTCCGCCAACGGGGTTCGGGCATCTTCCCCGTCCCCGTCCGAGAGATCTCTGCTGATGACCTATGACGACATCGTGCGTCTGGACCGGCACGTGCCCGCCACCCGGCGAGCCGCTTCGGCCCAGCGCTACTCACCGCTCCTGATCGTCCTTACGCTCCTGGCCACCCTCGGCGTGCTCCTCTACGCCGGTTTCCTGCTCGACCCCAGCAACCGGGGCGACCTGGTGCCGTGGCTGGTGGTCGTGCTGGCCGAGGGCGTGCTGGTCGTGCACACGCTGCTGGCGATGTGGACGGTCCTGTCCGGGACCAAGGACCCGCGCGACTACTCCTACTGGGCGACCAAGGAGACCCTCTTCCTGCGTCGCCGCGACGACCCGCCCGCCGCGTGGCAGCTGTCCCTGGCCGGCCGACCGACCAGCGTCGAGGTGTTCATCACCGTGTACGGCGAGCCGGTCGAGACCGTGCGCCGTACGGCCGTCGCCGCGCTGGCGATCCGCGGCCAGCACCGCACCTGGATCCTCGACGACGGACGCTCCGACGAGATCCGTGACCTGGCCGAGGAGCTGGGTTGCCATTACCTGCGCCGGATGAGCAACAACGGCGCGAAGGCCGGCAACGTCAACCACGCCCTCTCGATCGCCAAGGGCGACTTCTTCTGCATCTTCGACGCCGACTTCGTGCCGCACCCGGAGTTCCTCGAGCAGACGCTCCCGTTCTTCGCGGACGAGACGGTCGCCCTCGTGCAGACGCCCCAGACCTACGGCAACCTGGTCAACCTGATCTCGCGCGGTGCCGGCTACATGCAGACGATGTTCTACCGCTTCGTCCAGCCGGGCCGGAACCACTTCAACGCGGCGTTCTGCGTCGGCACCAACGTGATGTTCCGCCGCAGCGCCGTGCACGAGATCGGCGGCATGTACGTCGACTCCAAGTCCGAGGACGTCTGGACCTCGCTCCTGCTCCACGAGCACGGGTGGCGCAGCATCCACCTCCCGACGTTCCTGGCGATCGGTGACGCCCCCGAGACGATCGAGGCCTACACCAAGCAGCAGCTGCGCTGGGCGACCGGAGGCTTCGAGATCTGGTTC
>JAHEXO010000152.1 GCA_023252065.1 Nocardioides sp.
GCGAGGTCGCAGGTCAGCAGGTCGCCTCCGCCCAGCCCTGGGTGGAGGTGTGCGTCCTGGAGCCCTGGCAGCAGGAGACGTCCGGTGGTGTCCACGAGCCGCGCTCCGGAGGCGTCGACCTCGCCGGAGCGACCCACCTGCACGATGCGGCCGTCGTCGACGAGGACGTCGAGCCGCCGGGGCGCGCCGTAGCCGGCGGTCCAGACCTTCCCCCCGAGGAACGCGGTCCGGCGGCCTGGCATGGGACATTCTGCGCACCACCCGACATAGATAGTCAAGTGTGACCAACAATCCCGGGGTGCGGCGCTCAGCCCCGCAGGGCGTCGCGGACGGTCGACCAGAGCTCGCTCTGCGTCGCGCTGAGGAGGTCGTGGGTCTGCACCGGGTAGGAGGAGAAGCCGACGATCATCGTGCGGGTGGTCCGGTCGACCCAGCAGAACTGTCCGTGGATCCCCAGCATCGAGACGACGCGTCCGGGCTCCAGGACCCACGTCTGGTTGTGGTACTCCGCACCGGGCATGCTCTCGCCGTCATCTCCCTGAGCGAACGCCGCGGCCCGGACGGGGGAGTGGGCGTAGGTGTCGTCGACCCACGCCGCCGGGACGACCTGGGTGCCGGCCAGGGATCGGCCGCCGTCCACCAGCAGGTGACCCCAGCGCGCGAAGTCGCGAAGCGTGAGGTTGACCTGCCCCTCGACGATCGGGTTGCCGGCGGAGTCGACGTTCACCAGCGCCGGCCGCTCGGCACCCAGGTGGCGGTAGATGCGGTCCTCGTAGAGCTCCAGCGCGGGTACGTCGTAGACGTGGGCGAGGGCGATCGGCAGGAGGTTGGTCAGGTAGGAGCCGTAGTGGAACCGGAGACCCGGCGGCTCGGCCGCCCGCGTCAGCTCCCGCGTCAGGAAGCCGAGGGTCGTGCCGGACGCTGCGGAGGGGCCCGAGTAGTAGCCGACCTCGTAGGCGTAGCGCCAGTACATGGAGTCGGGGTCTTCGTAGTGCTCGTCGAACGCGATCCCGGTCGCCATGTCGAGCACGTGCTCGAGCGTGACCGGGCGCCATGCCGGCAGCGCCGCGAGCTCCGGGACGTAGTCGCCGATCGGGCGGGACCGGTCGAGCCGACCCTCCTCGATCGCGAGTCCGACCATCATCGTGGTCAGGGTCTTGGAGCAGGAGTGCGCGACGTGCCGGTCGGTCTCGGTCATGCCGTTGCGGTAGGTCTCGAAGACCAGGCGTCCGTCGTGCACCACCGCGAGCGCGTCGGTGAACAGCCGCCGGTCCAGCAGCTGGTCGCCGCGCAGACGGCGGCCCGTGAGCGGGTCGGTGAACGACATGCCCGAGACGTCGAGCTGCTCACCGATCGGGAACGGCGCCGGCGCCCCACCGGGGTCGAGCTCGACCGAGGGCATCCGCTCGGCGGTGGTGAGCTGGCCACGCGCGAGGTGCTGCGGCTGGTCCCACGTGGTGGCGTCGTAGCCGATCGCGGCCAAGTCGGGAGGTGTGCCCGTGGCGGGCAGGAACGTCACCACCGGATCAGTCCGTCCCGGGCGCGGCGACGGCGGTGCGGCGACGGGGTCGCCACCCGGGGCGGGGGAGCGCCGAGAGGAGCCGCTGCGTGTACTCGTGCTGCGGGTCGGTCAGGATGGCGTCCGTCGTCCCCTCCTCGACGATCCGGCCACGGTGCATGACGATCGCGGTCTGCGCGATCTGCTGGACGACCGCCAGGTCGTGGGAGACGAACACGTAGGTGACTCCGAGCTGCTCGCGCAGGTCCGCCAGGAGGTTGAGCACCTGGCCCTGGACCGAGACGTCGAGGGCGGACACGGCCTCGTCGAGGATCAGCACGCTCGGCTCGGTGGCCAGGGCTCGCGCGATGGCGACCCGCTGTCGTTGGCCTCCGGACAAGGACGAGGGACGTACGCCGTGGTGGCGCTCGTCCAGCCCGACCTGGGCGAGCAGGGTGTGGATGCGCTCCACCCGGTCTGCGCGGCCCACCGAGGAGTGCAGGCGGACGACCTCCTCCAGGCACTGGTAGACGGTCTGTTGCGGGTCGAGCGAGGAGTAGGGGTCCTGGAAGACCATCTGCACCTGCCGGGCCCGGGCCGCCCGCTCACGTCGCCGCGACGACAGCGACCGTGGGCGGCCGTCGAGCAGGACCTGCCCACCGGTCGGGGTCTCCAGCCCGACGATCATCCGCGCGAGCGTCGTCTTGCCCGAGCCCGACTCACCCACGACGGCCAGGGAGCCCGACGCAGGCACCTCGAACGACACGTCGTCGACAGCGACGATCTCGTCGTGTCCGGGAGCGCCGTGCCGGACCCGGAACACCTTGCGCAGGTCGACGACCTGGAGCGCCGGCGCCTGGCCGATCGGGTCCGCGGTCATCGTGCCCCCTCCGCCCACGACGCCAGCTCGGCACCGATCTCCTCGACCCGGTGGCAGGCGACCTGGTGGTCGCCCACGGGCCGGAGCGTGGGGCGCTCGGCGGTGCAGACCTCCGCCACGAACGGGCAGCGCGAGGCGAAGACGCAGCCGGGGCCGACCTCGAAGGCCGAGAGCGGGCGGCCGGGCACCGTGCGGATGCGAGAACGCGTGCCGACGACCGGCCGGGAGGCGAGGAGCCCCACGGTGTAGGGATGCCGGCTCGCCTCGTGCAGGTTTTGCGAAGGGGCGACCTCGAGGATGACCCCGGCGTACATCACGGCGATGCGGTCGGTGACGGCGGCGGCGAGGTCGAGGTCGTGGGTGATGACGAGCATCGCCAGCCCACGCTCGCGGCGTTGCTCGTCGAGGATCGCCATCACCTCCTCCTGAGTGGTGACGTCCAGGGCGGTGGTCGGCTCGTCGGCGAGCAGCAGGCGGGGAGTGAGGCTGATCGCCGCGGCGATCATGATCCGTTGCAGGAGACCGCCCGAGAGCTCGTGGGGGTACTGCTTCATCCGCCGCTCGCCGTCCGGGATCCCCACCTCGGCCAGCAGGGCGAGAGCCTGCTCCCTTGCGGCCTCCCGGGTCTGGCCCTTCGCCAACATCCCCTCGAGCAGGGAGTCACCGTTGGTGCGGACCGGGTTGGTGTGCGCCCGCGGGTCCTGGTAGATCATCGCGATGTCGGCGCCCCGCAGCCGCCGCAGTCGGCCGGCGTCCAGCCCGTAGACGTCCTCGCCGTCGAACGTCACCGTCCCGCCCACGACCCACTCGCGCTTGATCAGGCGCATGATCGAGAGCGCGGTCATCGACTTGCCGGAGCCGGACTCGCCGACCAGCCCCAGGGACTCCCCGGCGGCGACGGTGAGGGTGACGTCGTGGATCACCCGCTGCAGCCGTCCCCGGATCGGCAGGTCCAGGGAGACGTGCGTCAGCTCGAGCAAGGGACCGGTCATGACGCCCGCTCGGTCCTCTGGGCGAGCCGCTCGCCGACCAGGTTGACCAGGACCACCACGACGACGATGGCCACGCCCGCGGACAGCGACTCCCATGGATAGCCGTTGAGCAGGGAGGACTGACCGCTGGCGACCATCACGCCCCACTCCGAGGTGGGCGGCTGGACGCCGAGGCCCAGGTAGGAGACCGCCGCCAGGTCGACGAGGGCCGACCCGAAGGCGAGCGTGGCCTGGGCCCGGATGATCGGCATGACGTTGGGCAGGAGGTGGCGCCGGCAGACCGCCCATCCTGACAGCCCCACCAGCTCGCCGGCCTCGACGTAGGCCAGGCTCCGCTCGCGTAACGCGACCGACCGGAGCACCCGTGCGATGTAGGGCAGATAGGCGATCGAGAGCGCCACGACCGGGGCGACGAGACCGGGGCCGATCACCGCCACGGCGATGACCGCGACCAGCAGTCCGGGTAGGGCGAAGAGGATGTTGAGCGTCCGCGACACCGCGGCGTCGTACCACCCTCCGAACCACACGGCGCTGATGGCCAGCACCACTCCGGCCACGGTGGCGATCGCGATGATCAGGGTCGGGCCGAGCAGGGTCAGCCGGGCGCCGAAGAGGAGTCGCGAGTAGATGTCACGGCCGAGGGAGTCGGTGCCGAGCACGTGAGCCGCGGACGGCGCCTGGTTGGCCGCGAGGATGTCGGTCTGGTCGGGCGGGTACGGCGCGATGAGAGGCGCGAGAACGGCGACCAGCACCATGAGCATCAGGATCGTCGTCGCGATCACGAGCACCGGGTCCGCGCCCCTGATGCGGCGCCAGGGTGAGACGAGGGAGAGGTCGTAGGCGGCCGTCACGACGTCACCCGGTCGCGGACGCGCGGGTCGAGCATGATCTGGGCGAAGTCGGCGAGGGTCGTGGCCACCACGAAGGCGACCACGAAGATGATGCTGATGGCCAGCACGACGTTGGTGTCCTTGGCAGACACCGACACCACGAGCAGCGATCCGATGCCGCCGATCCCGAACGCCGTCTCCACCACGATGGACCCGGCGATGATCCCCGCCAGCGTCAGGCCGACGACCGTCACGATCGGGACGGCGGCGTTGCGCAGCACGTGCTTGCGGAAGATCAGCCCGCTGCTCAGGCGGCGGCTACGTGCGGTCTCGACGTGCTCACGGTTCTCCTGGGCGCGGATGCTGGCGCGCGAGATCTGAGCCACGAACGCGGCCCACGAGAGGGCGAGCGCGATCGCGGGCAGTGTCAGGTGCCACAGGCGGTTGGCGACGCCTCCGGACGACGTACCGAGCACGGGGAACCAGCCCAGCCGGAGGGCGAAGACCTCGATGAGGAGCAGGGCGGCCACGAACGTCGGGATCGCGACGCCCAGGCTGGACACGATCACGACCGGCCAGCGCAGGGCACGGTGGAGCGAGGGCAGCAGCCCGAGCCCGATCCCGAAGACCAGGATCAGCAGGAAGGCGTAGGTGACGAGCAGGACGGTGACCCCGACGCGGGGGCCCAGCAGGGAGGAGACGCTCTGCCGGAACTGGGTGGACTGGCCGAAGTCCCCGTGCACCAGACCGCCCAGCCAGGACGCGTAGCGGACGAGGAGCGGCTGGTTCTCTCCCAGCTGCTCGCGGAGGGCCTGGAGCTGGTCCGGGGTCGCGTGCGGGCCGGCGAGCGCCACGGCCGGGTCGCCCGGGGCGAAGCTGAGAGCGACGAAGATGACGAAACTGGCCACCAGGATGGTGAACAAGCCTCCCAGGACCGGGCGGAGGAGGAGCCGCAGCACCGTCCTAGTGTGCCGATCCGACCGTGGCCAGGGAAGGTTCGAAGATGTAGGCGAACGAGGCCGGCGCCCCGGTGACGTCCTTGTTCATGTAGAGCACCTCCCGGAGCGCCAGCATGGGGATCATCGGCTGGGTCGGCTCGTAGAGCGACTGCGCGTCGGTGATCTGGGTCGCCCGCGACTGGTCGTCGAAGTTCGAGCGCGCCTTGTCCAGCAAGGAGGCGACCGGCTCGTTCTTCAGGCCCAGCCAGTTGAAGTAGGAGTCGGGGAGCACGATGAGCCCCAGGTAGTCGAGCGGGTCCGGGACGTCGACCCAGCCCTGGGTCAGCATGATGTCGACGCCCTTGCGCGCGTTGGCGTCGAAGAACGCCGTGGAGAACTCCAGCGGCTGCATCTGCTTGATCTGGATCTTCAGGCCGATCTGCGCCGCTTCCTGCTGGACCAGGGTTGCCGTGTCGACGGCGGTCTGGTTGCCCGCCGAGATGGCCAGCACGATCGTCTTGGAGGCGTTCGGGTCGCCGGCGATCAGCTGCTTGGCTCCCGCGACGTCCGTGCCGTCGGGGTGCGGGAGCTTGGCGTAGGCCTTCTGGTAGGTCGGCAGTCCCGTCGGGTCCCAGGCCGGCGGCGGGATCAGGGCGTAGTTGGCGTCGGCGGCACCGTGGAAGACCACCTGGGCCAGCGCGGTGCGATCGATCACCATGCTGAGAGCCTGGCGCAGCTTCTGGTCCTGCATCGGGCCTGGTCCGTTGGGGCCGAGCTCGTAGACCTGGAGGCTCTTGCCCTGGTAGACGGCGCCGGCGCCCGACTGGGACACCGCCGGCATGATGGCCGGCGGCAGCTCGTAGGCGCCCTGGATCTCACCGGACTTGATCGCCTGGGCGAGGGTCGAGGTGTCGGAGATGAAGTGCAGGACGACCTTGCTGGCCAGGGGT
>JAHEXO010000153.1 GCA_023252065.1 Nocardioides sp.
GTTCTCGCACGTCGCCGACTTGGCCCCAGGGGTGCGGAGCTTCCCGGACACGTTGAACCTGTGCCAGTCGCACCCGACGACCGAGCAGCACATCTGGGCGTTCCTGACCGTCGCGCCCGAGTTCGTCTACTCGATGGGGTTCCTGCTGGTTGCGTGGCGTCTGATCCGAGCCACGCGACGCCGGGGGTTCTTCGTCCCGGACACCGCGCTCGGCATCGGCCGTCTCGGTCTCTACATCCTGTGCGGTGAGCTTGCGGTCGCGGTGATCCAGGCGACAGCCAACGGGGTCCTGTTGCCCACCCTCGCCACACCGACCGGGGGCACGTTCGACATCTGGCTCCGCTTCTTCCACCTGTCGTGGGCCATCCTGTTCGCTGGCTTCGGGCTGCTGACCATCGGACGGGTGATGGCCCAGGCCGTCCCGATGCAGCGCGAGCTCGACGCGACCGTATGAGCCGCCGGAAGCCTCCCGCCACGGAACCCGAGGACCTGCACGCGGTGGAGGTTCACCTCGACGAGCTGCTCGCCGACCGCGGGATGACCCTGACCGAGCTCGCCGACCGGGCCGGCGTCACGGTCGTCAACCTGTCGGTGCTCAAGAACTGGCGGGCCCGTGCCGTCCGGTTCTCGACCCTGACCGCGATCTGCCAGGTCCTCGACTGCCAGCCCGGCGACCTGCTGTCGGTGCGCCTAGGGGACTGATCCACCCAGCCGGCCCTGTGGATCGTCGGTTGCGATTCGAACAGATGTTCGCTACCATACTCGTATGGCCATCTCGATCCTGGAGTGCTCATCCGTCGCACAGGCGGCTGAGCCGGTCGAGCCTCGGCTCACGGCGCTGGTCACCGCGGCAGAGGAGGCGCTGGCCGCGGCCCGCGAGCTGGGGTCCGACGGCCTGGACGGCCTGGACGACGAGGCCCTGGGCGGGGCGATCGCGGGGCTGGCGCGGGTGGAGGCCCGGTCGGCGCAGCTGCGGCTGTCGCTGACCGGCGAGGCAGATCGGCGGCAGGTGGCGGAGCAGACCGCGGAGACCGGCACCGACGCGTGGGTGGCCCGGTTGACCGGCTCCACGCGGGAGCAGGCCGCCGGCGGGCTGCGGCTGGCCCGGCTGCTGGGTGAGAAGTACGAGGCGACCCGCGAGGCGTTCGCTGCCGGCCGACTGGGGTTCGACCAGGTCCGGGTCATCGTCAACGCCGCCGAGCAGGCCCCGGCCGAGGCCACCGCCGGGCAGGTGGCGCAGGCCGAGCAGTGGCTGGTCGACCGGGCCACCGGCGCCGGCACCCGCACCGGCCGCGCCCTGGACGCCAAGCGGCTGCGGCAGACCGCCCGTCGGATGTTCACCCCGGTCGACCCCGACCGGGCGACCCGGCACGAGGCGATCCTGCTGGGGCGCGAGACCCGCACCGCCGAGGCCGAGACCTTCCTGACCCTGCACGACAACGGCGACGGCTCCTACTCCGGCCGGTTCCGGATCCCCGAGCTCCACGGCCACCTGCTGACCAAGGCACTCCACCGGCTCACCGCACCCCGCCGCCTCTCCCACGACCGGGCAGGCCGGCCGGTGGTCGACGTAGCCGCGCCCGGCGGCGACTGGGGCACCAGCACCTGCGAGACCTGGGGCGGCGCCTGGTGCGAGCTGATCGAGCACCTGCCCACCCGCGAGCTGGCAGCCAACGGCTGCGAGATCCTGGTCCGCATCGACCTCGACGCCCTCCTCACCGGTCTCGGCACCGCCGGCCTCGACACCGGCATCGCGATCACCGCCCGCGAGGCCCGCCGCCTGGCCTGCAACGCGGGCCTGGTCCCCGCCGTCCTCGACGGTGACTCCATGCCACTCGACCTCGGCCGCACACGCCGGCTCCACTCCCGCAGCCAACGCCGAGCCCTCGCCCTGCTCCACGACACCTGCGCCATCGCCGGATGCCAACGACCCTTCGCCTGGTGCGAGATCCACCACCCCCACCTGTCCTGGGGCCACGGCGGCGCGACCGACCTCCACAACGGACTCACCCTCTGCGGCCACCACCACCGCCGCGCCCACGACCCCACCTTCAACCTCCGCCACCGACCCGATGGCGAATGGACCTTCCACCGACGTACGTGACACCGCCGCCCGGTTGCGTCTCGGTCACACGTCGAGGCGCTGGGTATGGGTGAAGAGGCCCGAGTAGGCGTTGAGGGCGGGCTGGCCGCCGAGGTGTGCATAGAGCACGTGCGAGTCGGCTCCGATCTCACCGTTGGACACCAGGTCGATCAGGCCGGCCATCGACTTCCCCTCGTAGACCGGGTCGAGGATCATGCCCTCGAGCTGGCCGGTGAGCCGGATCGCATCGAGGGTCGACTGCACAGGGATGCCGTAGAGGTCGCCGGCCCACCCCTCCAGCACCGTGATCTCGTCGTCGCGCAGATCGCGACCCAGACCGATCAGCTCGGCGGTGTTCCGGGCGATCCGGGCGACCTGGTCGCGGGTCTGGTCGAGTGTGGCGGAGGCGTCGATCCCGATCACCCGGCGCGGCCGGTCCTGCCCGGCGAAGCCCGCGATCATCCCGGCGTGGGTCGAGCCGGTGACCGTGCAGACGACGATCGTGTCGAAGAAGACCTCGAGGTCGCGCTCCTGCTGCTCGACCTCGTCGGCCCACCGAGCGAAGCCGAGTCCGCCGAGCGGGTGGTCGGACGCGCCGGCCGGGATCGGGTACGGCGTACCGCCGGCCGCCTCGACGTCCTCGATCGCACGGCGCCAGGAGTCGCGGAAACCGATGTCGAAGCCCGCCTCGTCCAGCCGGACGTCGGCGCCCATGATCCGGCTCAGCAGGATGTTGCCGACCCGGTCGTTGACGGCGTCCGGCCAGTCGACCCACTTCTCCTGCACCAGCACGCACCTCATGCCCAGCTTGGCGGCGACCGCGGCGACCTGGCGCGTGTGGTTGGACTGGTAGCCGCCGATGCTGACCAGGGTGTCGGCGCCCTGCGCGATCGCCTCCGGGACGAGGTACTCCAGCTTGCGCGTCTTGTTGCCGCCGTAGGCGAGACCTGAGTTGCAGTCCTCACGCTTGGCCCAGAGGGTCGCGCCGCCGAGGTGGGCAGTGAGCCGGTCGAGCCGGTGCACCGGGCTGGGGCCGAAGGTGAGCGGGTAGCGGGGGAAGTCGGGGAGGGCCATGGGCGGAGTCTCCCGCGAACGTGGGCGACCGGCCATCCCTGGCCGGCCCGCGTGGTCCCCGTCGGTTGAGGAGGTCGCTCTGCGACCGTCTCGAAACCAGGGGCTCCGCAGGTTCAGGACCGCGCGATCCAGGACATGATGAGCCCATGGCCGACCCGCGCGCAGGAACCCTCGCCCAGCCCTCGGACCTGGTGGACGTCGCCCACCTGGTGACGGCGTACTACACGCTCGAGCCCGACCCCGAGGACGTCGACCAGCAGGTCGCGTTCGGGACCAGCGGCCACCGCGGCAGCAGCCTCAAGACGGCGTTCAACGAGGTGCACATCGCCGCGACGACGCAGGCGATCTGTGACTACCGCAAGGAGCAGGGGTACGACGGCCCGCTCTTCCTCGGCCGCGACACCCACGGCCTCAGCGAGCCGGCCTGGGCGACCGCGATCGAGGTGCTGGTCGCCAACGACGTGACGGTGCTGGTCGACGCGCGCGACGGCTACACCCCGACCCCGGCGGTCAGCCACGCGATCATCAAGGCCAACGGCGGTCGCCATAGCGGCAGCGGCCTGGCCGACTGCATCGTCGTCACGCCGAGCCACAACCCGCCCGGCGACGGCGGCTTCAAGTACAACCCTCCGCACGGCGGCCCGGCCGACACCGACGCGACCAAGGTGATCGCGGCGCGCGCCAACGAGCTGATCCGGGCCAACCTCGAGGGCGTCCACCGGGTCGCGTTCGCCCGCGCCCGGGCGCACTGCTCGGCCTACGACTTCCTGGCGGAGTACGCCGCCGACCTGCCGTCGGTGGTCGACCTCGACGCGGTCAAGAATGCCGGCATCCGGATCGGCGCCGACCCCCTGGGTGGCGCCAGCGTCGCCTACTGGGGCGAGATCGCCGAGCGGCACGGCCTCGACCTCACCGTCGTCAACCCGCTCGTCGACCCGACCTGGCGGTTCATGACCCTCGACTGGGACGGCAAGATCCGGATGGACTGCTCGAGTCCGAGCGCCATGGCATCGCTGATCGAGCACAAGGACGAGTACCACATCGCCACCGGCAACGACGCCGACGCCGACCGCCACGGCATCGTCACGCCCGAGGCCGGACTGATGAACCCCAACCACTTCCTGGCCGTGGCCATCCGCTACCTCTTCGGTGGCGCACGTCCGGGATGGCCCGACTCGGCACGGATCGGCAAGACGCTCGTGTCCTCGTCGATGATCGACCGAGTGGCCGGCGACCTCGGCAAGGAGATGGTCGAGGTCCCCGTCGGGTTCAAGTGGTTCGTGCCCGGGCTGATCGACGGCTCGTTCGGCTTCGGCGGCGAGGAGTCGGCCGGCGCCTCGTTCCTCCGGCGTGACGGCTCGACGTGGACGACCGACAAGGACGGCATCGTCTTGTGCCTGCTGGCCTCCGAGATCCTGGCGAAGACCGGGAGGAGCCCCAGTGCGCACTACGCCGAGCTGGTCGCCCTGCACGGCGACCCGGCGTACGCCCGCGTCGACGCCCAGGCCAGCCGCGACGAGAAGGCGAAGCTGGCCGCCCTCTCCCCCGACGACGTGACGGCGACCGAGCTGGCCGGCGAGGAGATCACGGCCAAGCTTACCGAGGCGCCCGGCAACGGCGCCGCCATCGGCGGGCTCAAGGTGACGACGCAGAGTGCGTGGTTCGCCGCGCGACCCTCGGGCACCGAGGACGTCTACAAGATCTACGCCGAGTCGTTCCGCGGGCCCGACCACCTCGCCGAGGTGCAGGAGGCCGCCCGCGAGGTGGTCTCGGCCGCCCTGGCCGCGTGAGGGCTCGGCTCAGAGGACGAGCCGGGTCATGATCTCGCCGTCGTCCACCTCGCCGGTGGGCACGAAGCCGAGCGCTCGGTAGAAGACGGCGGGGCCGCCCGGCTCGTCGACGTACGACGTGAGAAGGGCGTCGCCGCCCTCGCGCCGGACGAGGTCGACCACCGCTCCGACGATCTCGCGGCCTAGCCCCTGCCCCTGGTGGCGCTCGTCGACCAGGAGCCGCCAGAGGTACCACGGACCGTGGATCCCGGGACGCGGCTCCGCGTCCCAGCTGATCATCACGAACCCGACCGGCTCGTCACCGAGATAGACGGCGCGGTACCAGGGATTGGCCTCTGGCGTCTCCTCGGCGTCGGCGAACGACCGCTCGATCGAGGCCACGAACCGGTCCTGTCCCGGCCCGAGGCGCACCGAGCGGAGCTCCTCGCGCACCTGCTCGGTGACCTCACGCAGCTCGATGGTCACTAGCCGACCGCGCTCTCTCCCGCCGTACGACGCAGCGCGGCCAGGGTGGTGCCGTCCCGGTCGAGCCAGGTGAGGGTCGCGTCGCCGTTGACCGGCGTACCGACCACTCGTGGCAGCCGCAGCTCGACCCCGTCGCTGTGCACGACCGTCACCTCGCCCTCGGTGCTCACCGAGTCGATCGGAGTCACCGAGTGCCCGAACGGAGCAGCGCCGCTCCCGCGCACCTGCATCCGGGCCGGCACGTCGACCAGCTCGCCGTCGTGCTCGATCACCATCTGGGCCTGCGATGCGCCGGTGAGGATCGCGGTCGCCAGGGTGGCCGCCCAGACCGGGTCGCCGCAGCCGTCGTAGACCCACCGTGACCCGAGCACCGAGTGCTCGGTGGTGCCGACCAACGAGGCCTCGGCACCGTCGAGTGCCGCCGCGCGGTAGGTGAGTGGAGTCTGGATGACCGTCCCGTCGTCGAGGGTCCAGAGGATGGTCTCGACTCCGACCTCGCCCTCGGGGTCGTCGAAGCGGTACTCCGCCACCTTCTCGGCGATCGCCCGGCCAGCCGCCCACGGCTGCGACGGCAGCCAGGCCTCCACGAGCTCCTGCTTGGTCGGGTCGAGGGTCGCGCGGTG
>JAHEXO010000154.1:0-3963 GCA_023252065.1 Nocardioides sp.
GGCTGAGCTCTGTGGCCGACACGGAGGACGGTGGGGTCTGGTGCAGGTCGCCGATGATGTCTCGCACCTGCAGACGCATCCGCTCCCAGTCCTCGACCGACTCGCGGACGTCGCGCAGCACGCGCTGCACCTTGCTTGCGATCGCGTCCATGTCCTCGTCGTGGCCGATCCGGCTGATCTCGACGTGCATCCACGACTCACGCTCGGAGCCGTCGGTGGGAGGCGCCGACTCGTTGTCCGGGCAGGCGACGGTCTCGAGGTTGCCCGCGACGTCCCGGCCGACGTCGAACTGCGGGTGCACGACCAGGTGGACGTCGCGCTGCTGACGGGTCAGCTCCATGACCACCGAGTCGACGAGGAACGGCATGTCGTCGGTGACGACCTCCACCACCGAGTGGCCACCGGCCGACCAGCCGTGCTCGGCCAGGGTCGGTGTGAAGACGTGGACGCGGGCGGTCCCCTGCGGGCGCACCTGGGCCAGGCGGTAGTGCGAGACCAGCGCGCCGTACAGCTCCTCGGCGGAGCGGTCCATCACGTCCTCGATGGCGACGTGGCGGTAGTAGGCGTGGAGGAGGGCAGTGACGTCCTTCTTCGGCGGTCCTCCAGTGCCGGAGCTGCGCTCGGCCAGAGCGATGGCCTGGTCCAGCAGGTGGGACTTCTCGGGGTCCGTCGACAAGGCGGTCGTCGTTGACACAACCCGAGGTTAGGACTCCGCGGAACGGCGTACCAACACGACGTGCAGAATGCCGTGCCGCGGCCTGGTCGGGACCGGCCCGCAGCCCGGGCTCCGGAGGGCGGTCGGGCATGATGTCGCGCATGCGGGTGACCCACTCAGTTCGATACGACGCCCCCGTCTGCGCGGTGCGCGAGATGCTGCTGGACCCGGCGTTCCGCGAGCGGGCGGCCTGGGCCCAGAAGCCGGTCTCGGTGCACGCCGAGGTGGCCTCCGAGGTCGTGACCATCACCATGGAGAGCGACCTGGCCGACGTGCCGTCGTTCGTCCGGTCGTTCGCCGGCGCCACCCTCCGGACGGTCCAGGCCGAGCGCTGGTCGGGCACGTCGGCGGAGTTCTCGATCACGTCGCCGGGCAAGCCGGGCGGAGTCCACGGCCGGCGGGTGCTGGTCGAGGACGGGTCGGGCTGCCTCGACACGTTCGAGGGTGAGGCCAAGGTGCCGGTGCCGTTCCTGGGGAAGAAGATCGAGCCTCAGCTCGAGCACCTGATCAGGGAGGGCTGGGACGAGGAGCACCTGGTCGGGACCAGCTGGCTGGCGGGCGAGCGATGAGGCGGCTCGACCACACGCTGACCTACCCCGACTCGACGGTGGCCGAGGTCTACGCGATGCTCGTGGACCCGGAGTACCGGACGGCGGTCTCGGTCTTCCAGCACGTCACCGACTTCTCCTGCCAGATCACACCCGACGGCACCGGGGCCGAGGTGAGCATCGAGCAGGCCCACGGCACCGACCGCATCCCGGCGATGGCGCAGAAGCTGACCGGGCCCGAGATCCGCTTCCTCCAGCACGAGACATGGGGGTCACCGGACGGCGCCGATGTCGACGTCACCGTCCCGGGCAAGCCGGGCGACATCCGCGGCACGATCGCGCTCGACCAGGACGGCGCCGACGTCACCCAGCACATCGACATCGCCGTCCGGGTCAGCATCCCCCTCGTCGGTGGCAAGCTCGAGGAGATGATCGGTGGCTTCGTGGGCCGGGTCTTCGACGCCCAGAACACGGTGGGTGTGAAGTGGCTGCGCGGCGAGTGGCCGCCGGCGGGGTGACCTTCCGGGCGGCCTGCCCCCGCGTCGTACCACGCGACCCGGGCGTCACATGGCCGACGCGAAATGCCACTTCTGGGGTCGCCGGTGAGCCGGTGACTCCAGCAGGAGCCGGCCTCAGCCCATGTGGGGGTAGCGGTAGTCCGTCGGCGGGACGAACGTCTCCTTGATCGACCGCGGGCTGGTCCAGCGCATCAGGTTGGCGGCCGAGCCGGCCTTGTCGTTCGTGCCGGAGGCGCGGGCGCCGCCGAACGGCTGCTGCCCGACGACCGCGCCGGTGGGCTTGTCGTTGACATAGAAGTTGCCGGCGGCGAAGCGGAGGTAGTCCTGCGCCTCGGCGATCGCCCGACGGTCCTGGGCGATGATCGAGCCGGTCAGGGCGTATGGCGCGAACGACTCCATCTGCTGGAGCACCCGGTCGTAGCGGTTGTCGTCGTAGACGTGGACGGCGAGGACCGGGCCGAAGTACTCCGTGGAGAACATCTGGTCCTTCGGGTCCGTCGAGACCACGACGGTCGGCCGCACGAAGTAGCCGACCGAGTCGTCGACCTGGCCGCCGGCCACGATCGAGAGGTGGCTGTTGCGCTTGGCACGCGTGATGGCGCTCTTGTGCTTGGCGAAGGCCCGCTCGTCGATCACGGCGCCCATGAAGTTGGACAGGTCGGTGACGTCGCCCATCTTCAGGCCCTCGACCTCGGCCACGAACTGGTCGCGCATCTTCGCCCACACCGACCGCGCGACGTACGCACGGGAGGCGGCGCTGCACTTCTGGCCCTGGTACTCGAACGCGCCACGGATCAGGGCCGTGCGGAGCACGTCGGGGTCGGCACTGGGGTGCGCGACGACGAAGTCCTTGCCGCCGGTCTCGCCGACGATGCGCGGGTAGGAGCGGTACGACGCGATGTTGGCGCCGACGGTCTGCCACAGGTGGTGGAAGACGCCGGTCGAGCCGGTGAAGTGGATGCCGGCGAGGTCGGGATGGGCGAGCGCGACCTCGGAGATGTCGTGCCCGTGGCCGGGGAGCATGTTGATGACGCCCGGCGGCATCCCCGCCTCCTCGAGCAGCTCCATGGTCAGGTTGGCCGCGATCTGCTGAGTGACGGCCGGCTTCCAGATCACGGTGTTGCCCATGAGGGCCGGGGCCGTCGGCAGGTTGCCCGCGATCGCGGAGAAGTTGAACGGCGTGATCGCGTAGACGAAGCCCTCGAGCGGGCGGTAGTCGGTGCGGTTCCAGATGCCGGGGCTGTTGGCGATCGGCTGCTCGGCCAGGATCTGCCGGGCGAAGTGGACGTTGAAGCGCCAGAAGTCGATCAGCTCGCACGCCGCGTCGATCTCGGCCTGGAACGCGGTCTTGGACTGGCCGAGCATGGTGGCGGCGTTGAGGCGCTGGCGCCAGGGACCGGCCAGCAGGTCGGCGGCCTTGAGGATGATCGCGGCGCGGTCGTCGAACGACATCGCCCGCCAGCCCGGAGCCGCGTCGTTCGCGGCCTTGATCGCGGCCTGGGCGTCGCGGGCCGTCGCAGCCTTCAAGGTGCCGAGCACGTGGTGGTGGTTGTGCGGCTGGACGACGTTGATCTCGGCCCCGCCGCCGCTGCGCTTGCGGCCACCGATGTGGGCGCGCAGGGTCACCTGCCGGCGCTGCTGTCGTTCGAGCTCGACGAGCAGACCCTCCCGCTCGGGGCTCCCGGGCGCGTAGGTGAGGTTGGGCTCGTTGACCGGGTGCGGGGGGTGGGTGACGCCGTTCATGCCCGCGATGTTGTCAGACATCAGGTGGCGCGCTCAATCCGGTGCCCCCGCGGGGAGTGCGCGGTCAGCGCAGCAGGTCGGGGATCTCCTGCGTGGCATACCAGCACAGGTCGCCCAGGAGGTCGGGGTCGGTCGGGTCGCCGGGCAGGTCTGCGGCGTCGGCATGGACCGCGACGACGTCGGCCAGGGAGACCGAGCCTGGGACGTGGGAGCCGGAGACCTCGGCCACCACGACGACACGACGCTGCTCGCCCGGGTCGAGCTCGGAGGCCCGGAGCGCCGAGGTCTCTGCGGCCGTCATCAGCGCGTCGTACTCGATGTCCTCCTGGTCCGACGCGTCGTCGGGCACGACCACCACGTCGTCGTCGACGGCCAAGGGCCCCCCGCCGTCGAGCGTGGCGAGCAGTCGCATCGTGGCGGGCAGGTAGAGGCGGGTCAC